>JBJHBX010000124.1:0-7503 GCA_050485725.1 Gemmatimonadales bacterium
CGGGCAGGGGGACCGGGCCGCGTGCTGGTCCACGGGAGGTCGCTGGGAGGTGCGGTGGCCGCGGCGGTCGTGGCCCGGAACCCCGGCGCGGCGGCGCTCGTCCTCGAATCCACCTTCACCGACCTGGAGGCCATGGGGCGTGCGGCCTACCCCTTCCTTCCGGGGCCGCTCTTCCGTCGGCTCGGGGGCCGGATGGACACGCTGGCGCGGGTCCGAGAGGCCGGGATCCCCGTCCTCGTGGTCCATGGCACCGCCGACCGCCTCATCCCGCATTCCATGGGCGAGACGCTGGCCGCAGCTTCGGCGGATGCTTCCTTCCTGTCGGTGGCGGGGGCGGGCCACAACGACCTCCCGTGGGTGGCCGGATCCGACTACTTCCGCAGGGTCGCGGCCTTCGCCCACGAGGTCACCCGCCCTGGAGCTCACCCTCGGCGTCGGTCTCACCGGCGGGAATGAGCAGCACGGGGGCGGCCGCGCGTCTCACGACCTGCCGGCTTTCACTTCCCAGCACCACGCCGGGAAAGAAGCCGCGTCCCTGCGTCCCCATCACGACCAGGCAGTGGGAATCGAGGCCGCCCAGGTTCAGGATTTCCTCCGAGGGGGTGCCCCCACGCACCTCGACCTCGACCCGGACCGGCCCGAACTCCGCGGGGCGTTCGATGGCCCGCAGCCGGCCCGCGAGCTCCACGAGCCGGACCTGACCCTCGCTCCGGGCTTCGTTGTTCCCCACCGCATGCACGTGGACGAGCTTCACCTCGGGGACGCCGACGCGGACCAGCGCCTGCACGAAGGGCCAGGCCCTGGCTGCAACCTCCGAAAAGTCGGTGGGGTGCAGGACCCGGTCCGGAAGTCCCGACGACCGGACCTCGAGCGCCGCTTCCGGGTCCGGACGGGTGGCCTCGATCCGCTTGAGGAACACGGGGATCCGGGAGCGCCGCACGAGCTCCCAGGCCACCGACCCGACGAAGGCCTCGCGGATGCGCGTGTGGCTTCGCGAGCCGACCACGAGGAGGTCCGCCCCGGCGTCGGCAGCCACCCGCGTCACCTCGGTGGAGGGAACACCGATGGGCACCTCGACGCGCACGTCGAAGCCATGACCCGAGAGGGATTCCGCCAGCCGTCCAAGTCGCTGTCTGAGATTCTCGACCTCGGCGATGGACGCCGACACGGGGAAGGAGGGCGGCTTCGCCACGTGCGTGAGGATGACCTCCCTGACCCCGAAGTCGGCAAGGCCGGGAAGGCTCGAGACGAGCGCCTCGGTGGCGGGGGAGAGGTCCATCGAGACGACGGCGCGCGTGAACATGTCGTGTTCCTCCGGAAGGGCGGGGTTTCGGATCGAGGGCTCCATGGAAGGGAAGGAGCGTGCCAGTACCTCCGCAGGCGTCGATTGGGGTCAGGATGTCCCGAACCGGTCCCGGAGTAGGCCGATCCGGTGGGTCAGGATGTCCGGCTCGGTGCCTCCGGCGAGGGGGTCCGGGGGAAGCGGGGCTCGGTGTCCGCAAGGGGGGCCGGGTTCCTTCCGAAGATCCTGAGGATCGCGTAGAGGAGGACGACGCCGATCAGGATGGACCACGCGGGGTGGATCCATTCGGCGGCGGCGGGGATCTCACCGACCAGGAGCGCCACGCCCGCGACGACGAGGGCGTAGGGAAGCTGCGTTCGCACGTGATCGACGAGGTCGCACGATGACGACATCGACGAAAGCACCGTGGTGTCGGAGATCGGCGAGGAGTGGTCTCCGAAGACGGCCCCGGCCATGACCGAGCTGATCGTGCCCAGCAGGATCGGGTAGTGCTCGCCCCCGGCGAAGCCGACCCCTGCACCCATCGCCACGGCGAGCGGGATCACCACCGGGAAGAGGATCGCCATCGTGCCCCACGACGTCCCCGTCGAGAAGGCGGTGAGGGCGGCCACCAGGAAGACCAGTCCCGGAAGAAGGGTCAGCGGGATCGCATCGCCCAGGAGGGAGGCGAGGTAGGGACCCGTGCCCATGGCGCTCGTGACCCCGCCCAGCCCCCAGGCGAGCATCAGGATCACGATGGCCATCAGCATGGACTGGATCCCCCCCATCCAGGCCGCCAGGGCTCCCTGCACGGTCAGGATGCGCTGTCCGGCCACGAGGGCGATCGCCACCACGCACCCTGCGAAGGAGGCCCAAAGGAGCGACTTGAAGGGATCCGCATCGCCGATGACCGCCACCAGCGTGCGCTCCTCCGGTGCGAGCCCCGCAGCCCCCGTCCCCCAGAGCGAGGCCATGGCCACGCCCACCACGACGAGGACCGGGATCCCCGCATTGTACCAGCGATGAGGCGCATCGGCCGGAGGCTGGAGCGATGCGTCGCTCGGGTCGGAGGCCGGCACCGACCCGGGCCGGATCAGCCCCCCCCCCGACGCGGCACGCCGCTCCGCGTGGTACATCGGACCGAAGTCCCGCTTCATCATGACGACCATCAGCACGAAGACCAGCGCCAGGATCGGGTAGAAGAGGTACGGGAGGGAGTGGAGCACCACGAGAAAGGCGTTGTCCGCCCCGGCCTGGAGCTGCGCCGCCTGGTCCGGGTCGGGTGCCCGCTCGGCGAGGCTCCCCAGCGCGTCCCGGACCTGCGTGATCTGGAACCCGATCCAGGTCGTGACCACGGCGCTCACGGCAAGGGGTGCCGCGGTCGAGTCCACGATGTAGGCGAGCTTCTCGCGCGAAATGGCGAGCCGGTCCGTCATCGGCCTGAGCGCATTTCCCCGGATCAGCGTGTTCGCGTAGTCGTCGAAGAAGATGAAGGCGGCCGAGATCCAGGCCAGGAACTGCCCCCGCGTGCGGTCCGTGGCCACGCGGTCGAGGGCGTTCACGATCCCCTGGGTGCCACCGCTTCGGGCCATCACGCCCACCATGCCCCCCAGCAGGAGCGAAAAGACGATGATCGCCATGTGATCCGGGTCGATCAGCGCGTCGAGGAGAAAGTCGAGGGCGCCTGCGGTCCCGGTCACCGGGTTGTACCCGGCCAGCACCACGGCGCCGGCCCAGATCCCGGCAAAGAGGGAGAGAACGACCTCGCGGGTGAGGAGCGCGAGGCCGATGGCCACGAGGGGCGGGAGGAGGCTGAGCCAGCCCGGTTCGATGAACTCCGGCATGGACCGTCCACGGAAGGGGTACGGATGGGACCACGGTGGTGGTCCCCGAAGCGTCGGGAAGTTTACGGATCGACCGCGCCACCGCAAACCCGAACGCCCCGGCGCAGGGCGCCCCCCGTCGCGTTGACACTCCCGAGCCCCCTCGCCTAGCTTTGCGCGTCCCTGCCTCCCGAGCCCCCCGATCCATGATTCCCAAGCCGCCCCGCACGGAACCCGGTCCCGACCAGGACCGCGGCGAGCGGGTCGTCCTGATGGATGCGGAGGCGGTTCGCCTGGCGCTCTCCCGGATGGCGCGGGAGGTCGTGGAGCGGGCGGGCGGGACCGACCGCCTTGTCCTGATGGGGATTCGTCGGCGGGGGGTGGAGCTTGCGGAGCGGATCCGCGATGCCATCGAGACGGCGGAAGGGGTCCCCGTGCCCTTCGGCATCCTCGACATCACGATGTACCGCGACGACCTGCAGGAGGTCGGGATCCGTCCGGAGGTCGGCGAGACCGAGCTTCCGATCCAGGGGGTCGAGGGTCGCGTGGTGGTCCTTGTCGACGACGTCGTGTTCACCGGGCGGACCATTCGCGCTGCGCTGAACGAGCTGATGGACTGGGGGCGTCCCGCCCGGATCCTCCTCTGCGCCCTCGTGGACCGCGAGGGGAGGGAGCTTCCGATCCACCCCGACATCGTCGGCCGGCATGTGAGCCTCCTTCCCCAGCAGCGGGTCGAGGTGCTCGTGCCCGAAGAGGACGGGCGCCTCGCCGTCGAGGTGGCGCGATGACGTCGGGATCGGAGTCCCGTGGCGACGCCCGCGTCTCACGGCCGATCCCGTCACTGGGGAAGGACCTCGTGGGGCTCGGCGACCTGTCGCGCGAGCAGATCACCGCGATCCTCGACACGGCCGAGCCCTTCAAGGAGATCTCGGAGAGGCGCATCAAGAAGGTCCCGGTCCTTCGGGGCAAGACGATCGTGAACCTCTTCATGGAGCCCTCCACCCGGACCCGGATCTCGTTCGAGTTTGCCGAGAAGCGGCTCTCCGCAGACACGGTCAACATTGCTGCCACCGGCTCCTCGGTGCAGAAGGGAGAGACCCTGGTCGACACCGCGCGCAACCTCGAGGCGATGCGGATCGACATGGTCGTGATCCGACACTGGGCGTCGGGCGCCGCCGGCTTCCTGGCGGACCGGATTGCCTCGAACGTCGTGAACGCCGGCGACGGGGCCCACGAGCATCCGACGCAGGCGCTCCTCGACCTCCTGACCCTTCGCGACCACCTGGGCGCCATCGAGGGGAAGCGGGTCTGCGTCGTCGGCGACATCCTGCACTCGCGGGTTGCCCGGTCGAACATCTGGGGGCTCCTGAAGCTCGGGGCGAAGGTCGGCGTCTGCGCCCCCCGGACCCTGCTTCCGACCGGGATCGAGGACTTCGGCGTCGAGGTCTTCAGACGGGTCGAGGACGCCATCGAGTGGGCTGACGCGCTGAACGTGCTGCGTCTTCAGCTCGAGCGGATGCAGGGAGGCTTCGTCCCCTCGCTCCGGGAGTACAACCGCTTCTACGGCATCTCGCGGGAGCGGCTCGAGCGGGCGCCCCGCGACGTGATCGTTCTCCATCCGGGGCCGATGAACCGCGGCGTCGAGATTGACTCCGACGTCGCCGACGGGCCGCACTCGGTGATCCTTCGGCAGGTCACGAACGGCGTCGCGGTCCGCATGGCCGTGCTCTACCTGCTGGCGGGTGGAATGCCCGAGGCGGCGGAAGCCGCGAAGCGCGGGGACGAGGGATGACGTACAACACGCCCCACGGGGCAGGGAAGGCCTGATGAACGAACGTCCGATCGTCCTCAGAAGCGGCCGCGTCGTGGATCCGTCGCAGGGGCTCGATGCCGTCCGTGACCTGCTCCTGGCGGACGGGAAGGTCGCGGCCCTCGTGCCCAGCCTCGACGAGGTGCCCGAGTCCGCCGAGGTGATCGACTGTTCGGGGCTCGTCGTGACCCCCGGGCTGATCGACGTGCACGTGCACCTGCGGGAGCCCGGGGGCGAACACAAGGAGACGATCGCAACGGGCGCGCGGTCTGCGGCCGCCGGCGGGTTCACCGCCGTCTGTGCGATGCCGAACACCGATCCGGTCATCGACTCGCCGGCCACGGTGGGCTTCGTCGCCGCGGCCGGCAGGGCGGCCGGAGCGGCGCGCGTCCATCCGGTCGGGGCCCTCTCGATGGGGCAGAAGGGGGAGCGGCTGACCGAGATCGGAGAGCTGGTCGAGGCCGGCGCCGTCGGCATCACCGACGACGGGCTTCCGGTCATGGACTCGGGACTGATGCGCAGGGCCCTCGAGTACGCCATGGCCTTCGACATCCCGGTGGCCGACCACGCCGAGGACGTGGGACTGTCGCGAGGGGGCGTCATGAACGAGGGCGTCGTCTCGGCGCGCCTCGGCCTCAGGGGAAAGCCGAACGCCTCGGAAGACGTGCACGTGGCCCGCGACCTCCTGGTGGCCGAGCTCACCGGGGGGCACATCCACCTGCAGCACGTCTCGACGAGGCAGGGGGTGGAGCTGATCCGCCAGGCCAAGGCCCGGGGGGTCCGGGTCACCGCCGAGGCGACCCCGCACCACCTCCTCCTCACCGACCAGGCGGTGGAGGGATACGACACGAACGCCAAGATGAACCCCCCGCTCCGGAGCGAGGCCGATCGGCTGGCGGTGGTGGAGGGCTTCCTCGACGGGACGCTCGACACGCTGGCCACCGACCACGCGCCCCATCACTACGACGAGAAGGAACAGGCCTTCGACGACGCCCCCTTCGGCATCGTCGGGCTCGAGACCGTGGTGGGGCTGCTCCTGACCCACTTCGTGCACGGCGAGGACGCGGGGGGGCGACACCCCGGGAGCCTCGGGCTCGCCACCTTCGTGGAGCGCGCCTCGGTCCAGCCGGCACGGGCCTTCCACCTGCCCGGAGGGACGCTCCGCGAGGGACGCCCCGCCGACGTCACCCTGCTGGACCTGGATCGCATCTGGACCGTCGATCCCTCGCGGTTCCGGTCCAAGAGCCGGAACACGCCCTTTGCGGGTTGGGAGCTCCGGGGCCGTGCAGTCCGTACGATCGTGGGTGGGCGAACCGTCTTCCTGCTCGAAGGAGACGGCTGATCGGCCGCTGATCGACGACGGGTGGGGAGGGGCGGGGGGGTCGCGTCCGGGGCGCCTGCGCGGGCACGCGAAAACCCGGTCCCGCCCCCTCGAGGGGCGAGACCGGGTTTCGGCCTTTCTTCCCGTGTCGGCAGGTCCTGTCAGTTCGCCCGGACGCGTGCCCGCGCGCGGCGAACCGAGCCGGAGATCAGGACTCCGCGGCCAGCCGGTTCACGTGGCGCTGCAGCTGCGCCTTGGCACGTGCCACCTTGTTCGGGTGGTAGAGCCGGCGGCGGGCGGCACGGTCCAGCAGGGTCACGGCGCTGCGGAGGCGGGCCTCGGCCGTCTCGTGATCCTCGGCGGCACGCACCTGCTTGATGGCGGTACGGATCCGGGAGCGGACGGCGCGATTCCTTGCCTGCGCGACCCGGCTCAGCTCCATCCGCTTCTTGGCACTCTTGATGTTCGGCATTCGACCACGGTTCCGGTACTGGGATCTGGGTCCGGTTGACCCGGAGTCAAAGAAGATATACGCGCCCGGCGAAACGTTCAACCGGTCGGGCGCGGGGCCGGGGCGCGGGGTGGCTTCGGGCGCGAACCGCCGGTAGCTTCGCATCCCATGCATCCCTCGAAGACCCCGCGCACCGGCGCAGCCTCCGACCCGCCCTCCGGGTCCCCCGCTCCAGGTGCCGGGCATCGTTCCCGGGACGGTGCCCCGGGGCGATCGGGAGTCCCCGCGACCGGTCTCGGCGCCGACGGGGCGTACGTGGTGGAGCTCGAGCGGTTCCAGGGGCCGATGGACCTGCTCCTGCACCTGATCCGCCGGCAGGACATCGACATCTTCGACATCCCGATCGCGCTGATCACGGCCCAGTTCCTCGACGCGATCCGCGGGATCCGCCCCGGTGAGCTGGACCAGGCAGGGGAGTTCCTCGAGATGGCGGCCACGCTGATCCGCATCAAGGCGCAGCTCCTCCTTCCGAGGCCGGAAAGCGACGACGACGAGGATCCGAGGGCCGAGCTCGTGCGCCGCCTCCTCGAGTACGAGCAGATCCGCGAGATCTCGCAGCGACTGGAGCGTGCCGAGGCCGAGCGGGCCAGGAGGCGGGGGAAGGGATTCGTTCCCCCGCGCCCGGCCAGGGCCGTCGACGACCTCCCCCTCGAGACCCGCTGGGAGGAGGTGTTCGAGGCCGCACTGGCGGTGACGCTCCCGGAGCCGAGGGTGAACGAGCACAGGGTCACCCCGAGGACGGTCTCGATGGATGCG
>JBJHBX010000125.1:0-7437 GCA_050485725.1 Gemmatimonadales bacterium
TTGCGATACCATCTCGGGTCTTCGACACGAACATGGGCGCAAGAGGATGACCTCGCTTCGCTCGGAGATCCTTTGCGATACCATCTCGGGTCTTCGACACGAACATGGGCGCAAGAGGATGACCTCGCTTCGCTCGGAGATCCTTTGCGATACCATCTCGGGTCTTCGACACGAACATGGGCGCAAGAGGATTCGAACCTCTGACCTCTACGATGTCAACGTAGCGCTCTAACCAACTGAGCTATGCGCCCGACTCGCTTCATCGCAGGAAAGGCCGCGGTAAATTCATGCGCCCGGGAGGACTTGAACCCCCAACCTCTTGATCCGTAGTCAAGCGCTCTATCCAATTGAGCTACGGGCGCTCCTGCGGGTGTGATGCCCACGACAGGACTCGAACCTGTACGCCGTTTCCGGCACTGGTCCCTCAAACCAGCCTGTCTACCAATTCCAGCACGTGGGCAATACAGAAAAATCTGAACAGATGCTCGGGGGGGGACTCGAACCCCCACAGGGTTACCCCCACAGGATCCTGAATCCTGCGCGTCTACCAATTCCGCCACCCGAGCGAATCCAGAGACCCTGGAGTGGAGCCGAGGGGAGTCGAACCCCTGACCTCCTGAATGCCATTCAGGCGCTCTCCCAACTGAGCTACGGCCCCAGAACCAACCGACGACCTTCGTTTTCAAACAACCCAGCGGGGCTGACGGGACTCGAACCCGCGGCCTCCGGTGTGACAGACCGGCACTCTAACCAACTGAGCTACAGCCCCTAACCAATCACTACCCAAACCTTCCAGCGCCCTCACGGGGAATCGAACCCCGACCGCCACCTTGAAAGAGTGGTGTCCTAACCGTTAGACGATGAGGGCCTTCTTTCCTGTCGTCGTCTGTCGGAGGTGCACAGCCAACACCATCCGCGGCCTACTCCTCGTCACAGGCCCGGAGGGACTCGAACCCCCAACCGCCGGTTTTGGAGACCGGTGCTCTACCAATTGAGCTACGGACCTCTGAACCGCACCGCCAACGTATTGCGTGGACAGCACGGACATGGCCAGGGGCGGAATCGAACCGCCGACACCACGATTTTCAGTCGTGTGCTCTACCAACTGAGCTACCTGGCCTCAAAAAAACCGCCCGAGCCTCTGGTTCGGCGCGGGCGGAGAGTTTGTCCAGACCGTCAGGTCTCCTCTACCTGCGCCTCACCTTCTCCAGCCCCCCGAGGGAGACCAGGTGTCCGCGACGAGCCAACCGGGAATGAGCAGGGTGCGGGCGGCCTCTCCAGCCGAACTCGCATCACTGGCATCCCGATCCATCGCAACTCCTCGTTGACCTCTTAATGCCTGCCGGAGGCACTATACTCCTCTCCGGCTTCACCATCCTGCGTAACGTGGAAACGCCGCCCAAGGCGGCGCTCCGGATCCTGCGAGTAGCGGGGGCGGGATTCGAACCCGCGACCTTCGGGTTATGAGCCCGACGAGCTACCAGGCTGCTCCACCCCGCAACAAGGACCCCAAGTATACCCCGCCCCCAGGGGGGTGTCAACCCGATGCGGCAGGGCTAACGGCGGGGGAACACGCAGGCCTCTCGCGTGGTCTGAACAAACGATCGAACGGTTGGCCCAACGTTTCTCACATGGCAGGGGTCTAACCTTCTGATGGGGTCGCACGTTGCCTCTGATGTAACGGTCATCGGGGTTCAAGTCGATCTCCACAGGGGGATTCGCGAAGGCAGCCGGACACTGCACCCCGGCACCCTCCACGGATCCGGCTTTCACGAATCGCATGGAGTTACCATATGCCGCTGGCAATAGACCCCTCGCTCGATTCCGGCGCTTTTGCCTTCCCCGAGGAGGCGAAGCCGAAGGGAGAGTGTTCGGCCCTTCTCATTGGGCTGGGACGGCTCACCATAACTTTCCGGGATGGGATGGCCGCCGAAGGGCTCTCCGTCTTCATATCGGAGGGTCACGACGAAGCCGTGGCCATGGCCGATCGACTTACCCCTCACCTCATGGTGGTGAACGGTGGGATGGACGGCGGTTCACTCCCCCTCCTGGCTCGCCTCTCGTCTGCCAACCCGCACGCCTACCTTCTCTTTCTCCTGGCTCGCCAGGACGCCGACCTCGCCGTGGAAGCTCTGGCATGGGGTGCCCACGAAGTGCTTTCCCCACCCCACACCGTCTCCAACATCCTCTTTCGGGCTCGCCTCCTGCATGCCCGCTCCACCACCGTAACGGCCACACCTTCCTTCGGTGGCAAGTTCGTCGTGGTGGACCGGGTCTCTCGAACGATTCTGGACTCGGAGTCACCGGCCAACCTCACCGGTCGAGAGTTCGAACTCCTGGAAGTCCTCGCCTCCGCAGGTGGACAGGTGGTCGCCCGCGATGAACTCCTGGCGGAAATCTGGGGGGCGGATCAGCAGAGCGAAGCTGTCCTCGACGCAACCGTCCATCGGCTGCGCAGGAAGCTGGAGGCCAATCCGGCCAACCCGCGGATCCTGACGACCGTGCGTGGCGTCGGATACCGCCTGGAGGATACGCGGCTCCAGTTCACCTGATCCACGACCTTTACCCCCCTCCGAGCCGCGGTTATCTTCCCTCCTCTTCGGGACGTGGCGCAGCCCGGTAGCGCACCTGAATGGGGTTCAGGGGGTCGCCGGTTCGAATCCGGCCGTCCCGACTTTCGTAAGCGGTTTTGAAAAGGCAGTTTAGCTCGTCTTCCCAGCCCCGTCTCATCCCTACGATGAACGGGGCTGGGGTATGTAGTGGGGTATGAGGGGGCCTTTTCAGACCCCTCTTCGGGCTGTTCAGGGGGTGTCCGCTCCTCCTCTTCGTCGCCGGCCGGAGCATCCGCCCGGCGGCCGAACGCCGCTTCCCGGACCCGCCGCCGGGTCCTCGCCGACTTCGCGCGGATCTCCTCACGCTCCTTCTCCTGGTAGACCTCGCGGCGGGTGTCCGAACTCCGGTGCCCGGTCTGGTCATTGAGCACCCGCTCGTCCGTCTCGTAGTCCTCGTACACGTCGGTCGCTCGGCGTCGGATGCCGTACCAGCCACGCCCGGGGATCGAGGGCACATCGGCGATCTCCTCCAGCTTGTGGAAGAGGTCGAGGAGGCCGCGCTTGCCGATCGGCCGGTTCGGGACCGAGGGCTTCGCGCGGCGGATCGATCCCCGATCCCCCGCGTCGATTCGACTCCGCTTCGGCCTTCGGCTTGGAGGGATGTCGAACCGGAGCCGTCCGCCCGGAAACATCGGGTAGTCCTCCCGGAGTCCTCGCTGATAGGCGTCCTCCAGGTGCTTGAGATAACCCGAGAGGGCCCGGTCGATGGCGGTTCGCTCTTCGGGGGTGAGATCGCGGGTGACTCCGAGCTTCTTTCCCTCTCCGTGGACGACCATGCGGCCGAGGCCGAAGGTCCCGATCCGGGAGAGATCGACCTGACTGCGCATCAGCCGGATCACCTGCCCGAGGCGCGCTTCGGCGCCCAGTTCGATGGCGAGGGCAATCCGGGGATCGATGTCCGGGTGACCGAGCGAAGCGAAGATCCGCTGGATTTCCTCTTCGCTGTGACGGGGGGTGTTCGTGGTGATGGGCGCGGCCGTGAGCTGCTCCCATTCCCGCCGCATCTGATCGCGCCACGTGCGACGCACCGCTACCGCGCGGTCGATTTTCTCCTCGACCGCCAGCCACTGCGCCGTCTGGAGGAGGATCACGACGCAGCGCTCCGTCCACGCCGGTCCGCCCTGTTCACTCTCGATATATCGCTTGGCGAGCCGCAGCCACAGTTCGCGAACGGCGGAGTACGTCAGCGCGTCCCACGTCCGGGGGTGGCCGCTCGGATCTTCTCCGATGGCCCAGAGGATGTCGCGGGCGGCCCGCCGAACCTCGCGCACGTGTTCGCTTTCGACCACGTACATGCCCTTCGGCACATCGACGGCGATCTTGAAACCGGCTGCCAGTGTGAGCGGCCCGATGTCCTCGTCGTCTTCCTCCACGAGCTGAGGAGAGCGCCCGGACATCAGGGCGTCGTACATCGACTGAGTGAGCCGAACGGCCTTCCGTTCCAGCTCCTCCACGATGACCCCCCGTTCGTCACGGATGCCGAAGCCGAGGGAACGCCGCCGGAAGCGCTTCAGGTGACCGACCCACCAGCGCACTTCGATGACTCGCCCTCGATCCAAGCGCTCGGACGCGGTTATCGTGTTGGGCGGCTCTCCCTTCTGATACTGCCAGACCTTCGCGGCAGTCCTGGTCTTCTTTCGTGAGCGTGCCATCTGGTGATCCTAAGCGATTTCAGGCTGATTTTGCGATAGCTGAAGCGGCCATCCGCGCATGTCCCATTTCGACATCCCGCACGCGGGTCGCATCGTCGTTCATCCTTTCGCGGGAGCGGCTTCGCCCGCCTCTTTTTCCCGGCTCGCGTCCCGCATGCGCTCCATCGCGAGGCGATCGATCTGCCAGGTTCCGCCCACCTTCTTCGCCCTGAGAGCACCCGTGCGGCAGAGGTACGTGATCATGCTGACGGACTTGCCCAGGACCAGCGCGGCCTGCTCGGCGGAGACGAAGAGTTCGAGGTCGCGCGCGTACCGTATCGCCGCGGTAAGCTTGTCGCGGTAGAGCGTCAGAGCCGTGGTGGCATCGCTCGCGGGAGCCAGTTGTCGAAGGTCCCTGACGTGTCGATCGAGCTCCTGGTAGACAGCTATGATGGGCGCCGCGGCAAGCAGCTTCGGCCCATCCACCCTGGAGTCGGTCGGGATGGCCGCGCGGTCGGAGGGAAGTTGGATCATGGGATCACCTCCGGAGGTCGATTCGAGAATCCAGCCATCGGCCTACGAGACCACGTCCTCCCCATCGGCCGCAGCACGGAGATGACGTTGGACGTGCGCACCGGCCCGAAGTAGCGGGAGTCGTAGCCGTTCGTGGCGCCCGGGGAGAAGAGCCAGAGTTCGTCGGGTCCGAGCCGGTGGTCTCCCCATTCGTGATGGGGAAGTGGGCGCCCGCGGCTGTCCTTCCGAGCCGTGCCGCTACGGGGCACGGGCGTCCCGTTCACCCGGATCTCGTCCCGGGTGGTGGTTACCACGTCGCCACCGGCTGCGAGCACGACCTTCCCCACCGGACGCACGTTGCAAGCGCACGACCCCGGACCGAGGTAGCCACGTGCCCGGGCGAACTCCGCCACATCACGCGGTAGACAGACGTGGACGACGGAGCCGGGGACCGCAGGATCCGAAGTCGCCCGGTAGACGCCCAACGGGAGGCTCGGGGTGACATTGAACCGGAACCCGAGGGCGCCCAAGAGAAGGACGGCCGAGATCGGCACGGCCGCCGCCCCGAGGAGGTGCGCGGCCTTCATCCGGCCACCTCCTCGTACTGCGGGTTCCGGTCGAACTGGCCCCGGAAGGCGGGATCGCGGAGGTAGTCGAGCCGCTTCGTGAGGAGCGGATCGCATCCCCTCACGAAGAGGAGTTGGAGGGTCCGGTCCAGCCGGCGGACCTCGTCCGGCATCATCAGGCGGCGCCCCTTCTCGGCGACGGTCTGCCCGGTCCCGTGCTGCGTGTTGTGGACCTTCCCCCGGCTCACGCCCCGGGACTCGTTGTCGCTCTCGACGAAGATCGTGGTCTCGCCGGTGAGCCAGGACAGGTACTCCGACGTGGTCCGGTCGTTGGAGGCACCGAACGCCTGGAGCACGTCGCTGTTCGTGAGGAAGGTCTCCCAGGTGTGGGGGTAGGTGGCCCGGAGGCGCGCGAGATCCTGGACGAAGAGCCAGAACTGCACCCCGAACCCGCCCGCCAAACTGATGTCCCGTTCCACGGGAGCGAGGCGCCCCAGGTTCTGAAACTCATCCAGGAGCATGAGCACTCGACGCTCGGGACGTCCCCGCGTCCGCATGAGCGCCCGCAGCGTGCAGCCCACCATGAGCCGGACCCACCGGTGGTACTCGGAGAGCCGGTCCGAAGGGAGACAGATGAAGAGGCTCATGCGGCGCCGCTTCAGATCCCCCAGATCGAAGGTGGAGTGGCCGAGGGCGCGCCGGAGGTGCGGGCTGTCGAGGAATTCCGTATGCCGATGCAAAGCGGAGATCACCGAGCCCCTTTCTTTGAACGGTTTCTGGAGGAGGACGGCGGCGGATCGCGCGATCAGGCCGCCCACCGCACGGCTGTCCAGCATGTTGTTCAGGAGTTCCTCGAACGCACCCGGCGAGCGGGGCGTGCCGCGCCGGAGGGTGGCCAGCTTCCGGAGGTGGGGGAGGTGCCGGTCCTCGGGAGCGGCGTTCACCTTCACATGGAGGGCGAGGCCCGCTAAGAAGGCCCGCGCGGTCTCGTTCCAGTGGACGTTCTCCGCGCCTTCGTCGATCGCCACCATCATATCCGCGATCATGCGGGCGTCGTCGATGGCGTCGGCGCTCGACACGTCGATCAGGTCGAGGGGGTTGAACGCGTCCCAGCCGCCCGCGACCCCGAACGGGTCGAGGATACGGACATCCTGGCCCATCTCCCGGCGACGCCGTGCGGTGACGGCCGCGTTCTCCGGCTTCACATCCACGACGAAGGCGGAGCCGGGGTAGTCCAGGAGGTTCGGGATGACGGCGGAGACCCCCTTCCCGGATCGTGTGGGTGCGAGGGTGAAGAGATGCCCCTCATCGTTGAACCGGAGGAGTTCCCCGTCCTCGATCCGGCGCCCGATCATGAGCCCTTCGTCGCCCCGGAGCGTTTCGCCGTCGCCCCAGCGTGAACTTCCGTGCGAGGTGGACGCGGTGCGCCGGCGCCCGGAGCCGACGAGCGCCAGAGCGCCCAGCGTGAACACGGCGCCGCTCACCACGCCGAGGCGGACGGCACCGGAGATGACGGCCTCCAGCTCCGGAACGGCGCTATAAGCGCGGGACCAGTGGAGGAGCTGGAAGGGGTTGTAGATCGGACCGAGCCGAGCGGCGTGGAGGGCGGCGGCAAGGAGGACGACCGGGACCCCGTACCGCCGGGTGCGCGGCCAGATGAGGAGTACCGCCGCGCCCAAGGCACACGCCCAAGCCGCCACAAGCACGTAGGTGTCGAACTCCGGAGGGATCTGGTAGAGGGAGTTGCCGAGGTTTTCGTGGTAGCCAAGCCGGTGGGCGAAGGACTGCGTACCCGCCCAAAGACCTCCGAGCCCGCCGGTGCCGAGCAGCACGAACAACACCCCACCCGAACCGGTCCCTCGCCGGGGTGCTGTCGTCTGGAGCTCCGGACCGACCGACGGGCTCATGTGCGGTTTCCTCCCCGAGACTCACCCTACGGTTCTCCAGGGCCATTCAGCGGCCAAGGGGGGCGGATCGGCCGTCCATCGACGGCCGGTCCACGTAGGGCTCTTCGAGCACGAGGTCGCGCTCGAGGAAGATGTAGAAGGGCGTCCCCGCCCGGACTTCCAGGGTGGGACGGATGTCCATGTTGCGCCGGATCGTCTCGATGGAGAC
>JBJHBX010000126.1:0-7360 GCA_050485725.1 Gemmatimonadales bacterium
AGCGCATTGCCGCCTTCTACTTCTGGCTCTTCCCGAACCTGATGGTGAACGCGTACCCGTGGGGGCTCTCGGTGAACGTCGTGGAGCCGCTGGGGGTGGCGCGCACCCGCGTCCGCTTCCGGAGCTACACGTGGCGGCCGGAGCTTCGCGGCGCCGGCGCGGGGGGGAGCCTGCACCGCGTCGAGATGGAGGACGAGGAGATCGTCGAGTCGGTGCAGAAGGGCGTGACCTCGAGGCTCTACGGGGCCGGGCGCTTCTCGCCCCGCCGCGAGGTGGGGACGCACCATTTCCACGAGCTCCTGGCCGACGCGCTCAGCGAGGGGGCGCAGGGTCCCCCGCCAGGGTAGCGTCGGATCCGGGGAGCTCGGCCCAGTCGATCCCCGTCAGCCCCAGGGTCCAGCGCCGGACCCCCTCGTGGACCTCGCGCTCCCGGGCCACGGGTGCGGGTTCGGTGTCGAGCCCCTTTCGGAAGTAGCGCCCGGTGACCCCGGTCAGTTCGGGGGAGGTGGCCACGTGCAGCGGGGTGCGGGCCCCCTCTTCGGGGCGCATCGAGACCGCGCGCAGGATCGGCCTCAGGAGCCTCCGCACGATCCCCTCGGGGACGAAGTCGTAGAGGAGCCCGGTCCCAACGAGCCCCGGATGCACCGCGTTGAAGGTGATTCCGGTGCCCTGGAGCCTGCGGGCCATGTCGAAGGCGTGCACCAGGTTCAGGAGCTTCGACTGCCGGTAGGCATGGAGCCCGACGTAGCCTTTCGGCCCCTCGAAGGCAGTCAGGTCGAGCCGCTTCGCGTGGGCGCCGGAGCTGACGTTCAGGATCCGGGCACCCGCCGGAACTCCGGCGGCGCCGGCCATGAGCGCAGGGAGGAGGGCATGGGTGAGCCGCACCGGCGCCAGGTGGTTCACGGCGAGGGTGCGCTCGATTCCCTCGGCGGTGATGTGAAAGCCCCGGTCCGCCACACCCGCGTTGTTCACGAGGAGATGGATGCGAGGGTGTCGGCCGGTCACCTCCCGGGCCAGGCCCGCCACCGCGTCGCCCGACGAGAGGTCCGCCGCCACCCAAGAGAACGCTCCGCCCCCGGGGCTGCCGTCGGGCCGTGGAGGGGCCGATGGGGCGCCCGAAAGCGCTTCCAGGTCGCCCGACAGTTCCTCGGCCGCCTCCCGCGCCCGGGCCGGGGTCCGGGCCGCGACGACCACGTGGATACCCGCGGCGGCGAGGCCCAGGGCGGTGGCCTGGCCGATCCCCCGGTTGGCTCCGGTCACGAGGGCGATTCGGGGCGATGGGTCGGACAAGGGGGCTCCGGTGGATGGCGGGAACGTTCGGGCTCGCCTCGATCAACCCCCGGACCCGCCTCGGGGATCCCCCTTTACCGGGTTTCCGCCCCAGTGTAGCTTTGAGGCCCTGATTGAATCGGTCAGGGCAGCATGCGAGTGAGGGTCGCCGGCGGGCGGGTTCGCCCGGACCGCCGGAGGAAAGTCCGAGCTCCGAAGGGCAGGGTGCCGGGTAACGCCCGGGCGGCGCGAGCCGACGGAAAGTGCCACAGAGAACATACCGCCGATGGCTCCTCCGGGAGCACAGGCAAGGGTGAAAAGGTGCGGTAAGAGCGCACCGGGCCGCCGGTAACGGAGGTCGCATGGCAAACCCCACCCGGAGCAAGGCCAAGCAGGGACGACGGAGCGGCCCGCTCCATTCGAGTCCCGGGTAGGCTGCTCGAGCGGCGCGGCAACGCGTCGCCCAGAGAAATGACTCTCCCGCGGCCGGGGCCTCGGCTCCGCGCCACGGACAGAACTCGGCTTAATCGCATGCGGCCCGACGCGGTCGGACCGGTTCACATCGGGAAACGCGCCCGTAGCTCAGCTGGATAGAGCGTCGCCCTCCGGAGGCGAAGGCCAGAGGTTCGAATCCTCTCGGGCGCATGCACGACCGGAGTGGCAGCAGGGCAGGCCCGAGGGGATCAACGGAGCGAAGCGTAGATCATCCTCTCGGGCGCATCAACGGTCGGAGTGGCAGCAGGCAACAGGGTGGCCGCAGCGCCCCCCCCTCAGCCCGTCGGCAGCGCCGCCACCGCCTCGCTCCGGATCCGCTCCACCATGGCCAGGAGCCCGTTGCTCCGACTCGGGCTCAGGTGCGCCTGGAGCTCCAGCCGATCGAGGATGGCCCGGGCGTCGATGGCGAGGATCTCCTCGGGGGTCCGGTCCGAGAAGATCACCAGCAGGAGCGCCACGAGCCCCTTGACGATGTGGGCATCGCTGTCGGCGCGGAAGTGGAGCCTCGGCGGGTCATCCGCGGTGGGTTCGGACACGAGCCAGACGTTCGAGGTGCAGCCGCGGACCCGGGTGATCTCGGTCTTCATCTCTTCGGGGAGCGGGTCGAGCTTCCGTCCCAGCTGGATCAGGAAGCGGTAGCGGTCCTCCCACCCCGGCATCATCCCGAATCCGCGTTCGATGCGGTCGAGGGTCATTTCGCTCATGTCCGGACGGCTCCTTCGGGGGAAACGGCGGTCCCGTTCTGGAAGGTGTTCAGGGGAGCCGGGCGATGTCCACCCCCCGGGCGCCCCCGGGTCGCTTGTCCGGGGCGGCCCCGCGCCGTAGCATCGGGCGAGCGCCACCGGACCTTCCCCACCCTCGCCAAGGGGCCCGCCATGCCGCTCCGTCTCCCTTCGCTGAACTCCGTCCTCGTCGCACTCGTCCTTCTTCCCCTGGCCGGGGCATGCGCAGGCGATGCGGCGCCGCCGGGGGAGGACGCGACGACCGCGGCGGACGCCCCGACGCTTCCGGAGCGCCCCTCCGATCCGCTCCCCGAGGGCGCGCAGGCCTGGTCCTTCCTGGGGGAGGCGCTCTTTCCGCCTCCACTTCCCCTCGACGTGCAGAACACCCGCATCGACGACCTGGAGGCGGCGCTCCGCGACCGGTCCGACGCGCCCGACGACCCGGAGAACTGGATCTGGGTGGGACGGCGACAGGCCTACCTGGGCGAGTACCGGGCGGCCATCGAGACCTTCTCGGAGGGCCTCGAACGCTTCCCGGACGACGCGCGCTTCCTTCGTCACCGCGGGCACCGATGGATCACCCTCAGGGAGTTCGAACGGGCCCGCGAGGACCTGGCCCGGGCCACCGACGCGATGGGGGCCGAGGGTCCGGTCATCGAGCCCGACGGCATGCCGAATACAGCCGGCATCCCGCTCACGACGCTGGCCTTCAACGCGTGGTACCACCGGGCGCTGGCCGAGTACCTGGCAGGAGACTTCGAGGCGGCCCGGCGTTCGTGGGATGCGACCCTCGCGGTTTCCGACAACCCTGACCTAGAGGCCGCGGCGCGCTACTGGCTTCACCTGACGCTTCGACGCCTCGGTGAGGAAGATGAGGCCGCCGCGATCGCCGCGGCGATCGATCCCGACGCCGAGCTTCTCGAGAACCGGACGTACCGCGATCTGCTGCTTCACTTCCGGGGGGACCTGGAGGAGGCCGCGGTCCTTCCCGACCCCGGCGAGGGACTCGCCTCGGTCACGGCGCTGTACGGCCTCGGCGCGCACGCCCTGCTCTCGGGCGACGAGACCGAGGCACGGCGCCGCTTCCAGGAGATCCTGGACCGCCCCGACCAGTGGCCGGCCTTCGGCTACGTGGCGGCCGAGGTGGAGGTGGCGCGGCACCGGTGGTGATCCGGGGTCGCCGGAGCTAGCTTGGCCCGCATGGCACGAACGGTACCGCTCAGGGATGCGCTCAAGCGGACGCTTCCCTTCCGCTCGCCGGCCCAGGAGGCCGGCCTCGCGCTGCTGCGCGCAGCCGATGCCTTCCGCCGCGCCCTGGCCGAGGTGGTGGGGCGTGAGGGCATCACGCTCCAGCAGTACAACGTGCTCCGCATCCTTCGGGGAGCGGGAGAAGATGGCCTGCCGACGCTGTCGGTTGGTGAGCGGATGATCGAGCGAACGCCGGGGGTCACCCGGCTCCTGGACCGACTCGAGGCCGACGGGCTCGTGAGGCGTCATCGATGCGGCGAGGACCGGCGCCGCGTGTGGGCGACCATCACGTCCGAGGGCACCGCGATCCTGGCTCGCCTCGACGAGCCGGTGGCGAGCGCCGAGGACGCGCTCTTCGACGGGGTACCCCGGGCCGACCTTGCCGCCGCGGTTCGTTCCCTCGAACAGGTCTGGAGCAGGGTGGACGCGCAGCCCGTCCGGGAGGACGGCACTTGAACTTCCATTCCCGCCCACGCTTTCCAGGGGGCTTTCGCTGCGCATCGCGGAACTGCGGCATCAAGCCGTCGGGGCGCGACCTGAGCCTCTTCGCCTCGGACACACCGGCGGCCGCCGCGGCGCTCTTCACGCGCAACCACTTTCCCGGTGCACCGATCCAGCTGGGACGCGAGCTCCTCCGTGGGGGGCGGCTGCAGGCCGTGGTGGTGAACTCGAAGGTGTCGAACGTCGCCACCGGGCCGGAGGGGCTCGAGCATGCCCGGCGCATGGGGCGGGCGGCCGCAGCGGAGCTCGGGATCGATCCGGGGCTCGTGCTGGTCAGCTCCACCGGCGTCATCGGGCGCCGCCTCCCCATCGAGAAGATCGAAGCCGGGCTCCCGGGCATGGCCTCGGAACTCGGAGACGACCCCATGGTCGGGGCCGATGGGATCATGACAACCGACCGGGTTCCGAAGGCATTCTCGCTCGAGGTGGGGGGCGCGACCTTCACCGCGGTCGGGAAGGGCGCCGGCATGGTGGCCCCGAACCTGGCCACGATGCTCGTCTACCTGTTCACCGACGCCGCGGCCCATCCCGCCGGTCTCGATGCCATGCTCCGCGAAGCGTCCCGGGACTCGTTCCAGCTCCTCTCCATCGATACCGACACGAGCACGTCGGACACGGTGGCCCTCCTCGCGAACGGGCGTGCCGGCCCGGTGGGCGAGGGGGATCTCTTCGAGGGGATCCGCGCCCTCTGCACCCGTATGGCCGAGGCGGTGGCTCGCGACGGCGAGGGTGCGACGAAGCTCCTCCGTGCCCGGGTCCGCGGTGCCGCCGACGCCGGCGAGGCGAGGGTCGTCGCCCGGGCGCTGGTCGAGTCGCCGCTCGTGAAGACGATGGCCTACGGCGCCGACCCCAACGTGGGGCGGCTCCTGATGGCCGTGGGCAAGTGCGTGACCTGTCGCGTCCTGCCCGAGCGCGTCGGGGCCAGGCTCCAGGGGATCGAGGTGGTGCGGGGCGGAGAAGCGGTCGCATTCGATGAGTCGGCCCTGCGGGCGGCGCTGGCGGGGGATCCCGTCGAGATCGAGGTCGAGCTGGGCGTTGGCGAAGGCGTCGCGCAGGCCCTGGGATGCGACCTCACCGAGGGGTACATCGAGGAGAACGCCGCGTATGCGTCGTCGTGATCGCGAATGCGGTGAGCACTGGCCCTCCGGGCCTGAGGGGCTTACATTGTCTTGCTGTTCTACCCGGGAAGCTGTGGGTTTCCCGGGCCGCCGGTCCGGGCCTTCCGTCGCCCTGATCGGGGGGCAATCCCGGTCGGTGTTCCGGCCGGAGGAACCCGCACCCACCAGAACGAGGATTGCGATCCATGCGTTTCAAGGCTCTCTCCGCCGCCCTTCTCCTCGGTGTCGCCGCCTGCGGCGGTGACGGCGAGGCTCCCGCCCCGGCCACGCAGCAGCCTGCCGACCAGGCGGCGCCCGCTGCTCCCGCGACCGCCGACTGGTTCGTCGTCGACGAGGCCGCGCAGACCGTGACGATCAACCTGGTCGCCGGCTCGACCTCCGCGAACAACCACTGGAACTTCAACGGCCTCTACGGCGGCCGTGGCATCATCACGGTGCCCGAGGGCTTCGAGATCACGATCAACTTCGAGAACCGCGACCCCGCCATGGCCCATTCGGCAGGCATCGGCGAGCGGATGGCCACCTGGCCGACCAACTTCTCGGATCCGCAGCCGGTCTTCGCCGGCGCCATCTCGTCGAACCCGACGTCGATGACGGACTCGACCATGCCCGGGCAGTCGGAGACGCTGACCTTCACCGCCGATCGGGCCGGTGAGTTCGCGCTGATCTGCTACGTGTCGGGCCATGCCGTGACCGGCATGTGGGTGCCCTTCAACGTGTCTGCCGATGGCGAGCACGGGGTGCAGATGTAAGCTCCGGCATCGCCGGAATCGACCGGTCCGCCGGTCGTGCACGGGCCGCCCCACCTTCGGGTGGGGCGGCCCGTTTCGCGTCCGGTCGCAAGGCCGACGGACCAGCCCGGCGGATCTGGCCGATGGACGGGGTGCATCCTAGGTTCCCGGTTCGGTGGGTTGTGGGGAGTCCGTACGCCGCCCCGCCCCGGATCCAGCCACCCCGTCCCGGAACCATGAAACGCTTCCTCCCCTGCATCGTGGTCCCGCTCGCCCTGTGCGGAATCCCGGTCTTCGCCGCATCCCAGCAGCCGGATCTGTCGATCCGTCCCGAACGCACGGGCTGGCAGGAGACCTCGAGCCATGCCGAGGTCATCCGGCACCTGGAACGGGCTGCGGCGTCGCATCCCCGCATGCACCTCGTCACCTTCGGGTACTCGAACCAGGGGCGGCCGCTCCCCCTGCTCGTGGTCGGGCCCCGTGACGCTGCGGGTGCCACCCCGGAGGCGGTGCGCAGTGCCGACGTGCTGAGGATCTACCTGCAGGGGAACATCCACGCCGGCGAGGTGGCCGGGAAGGAGGCGCTCCTCCGACGGATCCGACGGTGGGTCGAGGGCGAGGACGAGGGCTGGACGCGCGACTGGGTCCTCCTCGTCGCGCCCATCTACAACGCCGACGGGAACGAGGCGCTCGACCTCCGGAACCGTCCCCGGCAGCATGGTCCCCTCGGGGGAATGGGCACGCGGGCGAATGCCCAGGGACTCGACCTGAACCGGGACCAGATGAAGCTCGATTCCCCGGAGGCACGCGCACTGGCCCGGCTCCTGACCGAGTGGGACCCCCACGTCTTCATCGACCTTCACGTCACGAACGGCACGCGCCACGCCTACCACCTGACCTACGCCCCGGGGCTGCATCCCGCCACGCCCCGGTCGCTGGACCGGTTCCTGCGAAACGAGCTCCTTCCCGAGGTCACGGCGTCGGTGGAACGCGACTTCGGGTGGCACATGTGGCACTACGGAAATGTCGGGAACCGGCAGGGGGTGCGGGGCTGGTGGACCTTCGACCACCGTCCCCGCTTCGTCACGAACTACGCCGGCGTCCGGAATCGCCTGGGGATCCTGTCGGAGGCCTACAGCTACCTGACCTTCGAGGACCGGGTCGTGGCCACCGAGCGCTTCGTGGACGCGATCCTGGCGTTTCTCGACACGCGGCGCGACGAGGCAAGGGCCCTGGTCGAGGCGGCTGTGGAGGCCGACATCCGGGGCCTCCCGGG
>JBJHBX010000127.1:0-7329 GCA_050485725.1 Gemmatimonadales bacterium
GTCGTCCCGGTTCCCGGCCCCACGTGACTCCGCCACCCTCCCTGGCGCGACGAACCGGAACCCGGCGCCCCGCGCCCGGTATCGAAGATCCCGGTCCCCATGACCGGTCCCCCGATCACCCCCAGGACCACGGAGATTGACCCATGACCGGACGCCTTTCCCTTCCCGCTCGTCTCTCGGCGCTGGGCGCCGCGGTGCTCGTTCTCGGCGCCATGACGCTCCACCACGGGTGGGCGAACTACCACCAGGACATCGAGCTCGTCTACACCGGCGTCATCACCGCGAACGACATCGGCAACCCGCACACCTACATCGACCTCGAGGTCACCGAGCGTGCCGGCGACGGCGAGGCCGTACGGGGCTACGACGACCGCGACGAGTGGAACGTGGTCCTGGCCCCCCTGACCCGGATGCAGAACCGCGGCCTCGAGGACACGGCGGCGCTCGCGGTGGGCGAGGTCGTGACCGTCGTCGGGTACCCGCATCGGCAGACCCGTGAGGAAATGCGTGCCGAGCGCATCATCATCGGTGACCTGACGATCGAGCTGCGTTGATTCCCGCCGAGGGGACGGCCGACGCAGTCCTCTCGGCCCTCCAGGGGAGCGGGCTCGCGAGGGCGGTGGGCGGGTCGGCCTGGCTCTACCCCGCCGTCGAGATCGTCCACATTGCGGGGTTCGTGATCCTCGTCGGGGCCGCCTTCGTCTTCGACCTGAGGCTTCTCGGGCTCCTTCGCCGCCTCCCGATCGAGGACGCGGTGCGGCACCTGACCCGCTGGGCGCGGTGGAGCCTCTTGCTCGTCGTGCCCAGCGGGATCGTGCTCTTCGTGGTCGAGGCCACGAGCCTCGCGTCGAACCCCGCGTTCCAGCTCAAGCTGTTCCTCATGGGCGCGGCAGGGCTGAACGCGGCCCTCTTCCACGGCGTCACCTACCGCGGTGTCGACGCAACCCGGGACCCACGGTGGAGCGGCGACGGCCCCCTCCCCTGGGGGGCACGCCTGGCCGGGGTCTTCTCGATCCTGCTCTGGTTCTCGGTCATCGCCGCGGGGCGCCTGATCGCCTACGTCTGATGCAGGGGATGCGACGCATGTGGCGCGTCGGGGGGCTCGAGGGATGCTTTCCATGCGGCGCGTCGAGCGGTTGCACGGGATGCGGAGGATGCGGTCCGCGCGGGGCAGTGCCACCCGAGCCCCTCATGAATCCCCGTCTCCGTATCGCCCCTGAGCGCACGTGGCGCGGGGGTGGATTGCAGTTTCACACCGGAGGTCCCACCTTGACGGCCTTTCCGGTACCCCGCATGCGGCCCGTGCGCCTCCCAGTTCGGGACGCCGCAACCCGCATGCCGATCCAGAGCAAGCGAGAACATGAACCGAACCTTCCGAGCAATCGCCCTCGTGGCCGTCGTCGGCCTCGGGACCTCCGCCTGCGCCGCCCGCGAGGCGCCGGCGCAACCGACCCCGACGCCGACCGCCGAAGCCCCGACTCGCCCTTCGCCGCAGCAGCAGGGGCCGTTCCGGCCCTACGCCGACGTGGTGACGGCCGACGCCGAGACCCACGAGGGGCTCTTCAGGGTGCATCGCATGAACGACACCATCCTCTTCGAGATCCCGGCGTCGGAACTCGGAAAGGAGATGCTCCTGCTGCACACGAACATCGCGTCGACGCTCCAGAACCCCGGGGGCTTCTTCGGTGCCCCGGGGCGGATGACGGTCCGGTGGGAACGGCAGGGGAACCGCATCGCGCTGCGCCAGCTGAACTACCAGCTCACGGCCGACCCCGACTCCGCCATCTGGCGCCAGGTCGAGACCTTCCGCGAGGGTGCTGTGCTGGGCCTCTTCAACATCCGCACCTTCGGAGATGACGAGGCGCCGGTCATCGACGTCTCGGATCTCTTCTTCACGAACATCCCGAACCTGAACCCCATCGAGGGCATCAACCGGGGGCGAAGCTGGGTCGACGACGTCCGGGCCTTCGAGCAGAACATCAACATCGAGGTGAGCCAGTCGGGGCAGGCCCGTCCCCCGGGGGCGCCGCCCACCTTCCCGATGAGCTTCCAGACCCAGCGGAAGCACTTCTCGCTCTACCGGCTCCCCGACGAGCCGATGATGCCCCGGTGGGCCGACACCCGGGTCGGCTGGATCTCGAGCACAAGCTTCGACATGTCGCGCCCCGAGCACCGGGCCGAGCAGGTCCGCTTCATCCATCGCCACCGCCTCGAAAAGCAGGACCCCGCGGCGGAGATCTCGGATCCGGTGGAGCCCATCGTCTACTGGATCGATCCGGCGACACCCGAGTGGATGCGCCCGTGGATCATACGCGGGGTGGACCAGTGGCAGCCGGCCTTCGAGGAAGCGGGCTTCTCGAACGCCATCGTCGGCCGGATGGCTCCCACGAAGGAGGAGGACCCCTCCTTCTCGCTTCAGGATGCCCGGCACCACGTCATCTACTGGCGTCCCTCGACGGTGGCGAACGCCACCGGCGGCCAGGTGGTGGACCCTCGCTCCGGTGAGATCATCAAGGGCGAGGTGAACATGTACCACAACGTCATGGAGCTCCTGAGGAACTGGTACTTCGTGCAGGTCTCGCCGCTCGATGCGCGGGCCCAGGCGCTCCAGATGCCCGACTCGCTGATGGCCCGCCTCGTCGAGTACGTGGTGGCGCACGAAATAGGGCACGCGATCGGCTTGCCGCACAATTTCAAGGCAGCGGCGATGTATCCCCTGGATTCGATCCGGAGCGCCGAGTTCCTGGAGCGGAAGGGCGGGCACGTGGCCACGCTCATGGACTACTCGCGCTTCAACTACGTGGCCCAGCCCGAAGACAACATCCCGGTGCACCTGCTGGTGCCGCAGATCGGTCCGTACGACAAGTTCGCCGTTCGCTGGGGGTACCGTCCGATTCCGGAAGCGCGGACGCCCGACGAGGAGCTTCCCATCCTCGACGAATGGGCCCGGGCCCAGGAGGAGTTCCCGTGGCTGCGTTTCACGGTTCCAGGGGCCACTGCGGACCCGGAGGCACAAACGGAGGCGGTGGGGAATGCCGACGCGGTGCGAGCCACCCAGCTCGGCATGCTCAACCTGGAGCGGGTCGTGAACTCGCTGATTCCGGTGGCCGAAGTCCCCGGCCGGAACTACGATGAACTGAACGGGCTCTATGGCCAGACCGTGGCGCAGTGGGGCCGGTACATGGGCCACGTGGCCGCCATCATCGGCGGTGCCTACTCCGAGGAAACGGCCGGCCGCGGACCACGGTTCGTGCCGCTGGAGCGCCCCCGCCAGCAGGAGGCCATGGCCTACCTGGCCCAGGCCGCCTTCCAGGTGCCGGACATGTTCCTCGATGCCGACATCCTGCGGCGCATCGAGACGCAGGGGGTCATCGAGCGCTTCCGGACGGCCCAGGCCTCGGTGCTGAACAACCTGTTCCAGCCCGCGCGCCTGAACCGCCTGATCGAGTTCGAGGCGCTGGCGGACCGTCCGTCCGACGTCTACACGCTGGCCGAAATGGTCTCCGACCTGAGGCGGGGGGTGTGGGGCGAGATCACGGCATCGGGCACGGTGCGCATCAACCCGTACCGTCGAAACCTGCAGCGGGCCTACCTGGACGCGGTGGGGTCGCGGCTCAATCCTACCGAGGCCGAGCTGACCCGGGCCTTCAACCCGGTGCCGCAGCCCTGGGCGTCGGATGTCCGGGGGGTGCTCCGGGCCGAGCTCCAGGACCTGGACCGGCTCGCACAGCAGGCCCTCGGTCGGGCCGGCGACGACCAGACCCGGATCCACCTGCGCGACATCCGGACCGAGATCGCCAGCATCCTCGACGGGGACGAGTAGGCTTCAGCGGGACGCGACCGGTGGCAGGCAAAGGCCACCGGTCGCGCCCGCGCCCGATACAAGAGGGAGTCGGTTTCAGCGGGTCATCGCGGTACACGTGCGTGACCCGTTCGTGACCTGCAGGTGGGGATTCCGTTCGGGGGCGGGTGCGAGCGTTGACGGTCGTCGCGCGCCTCGCGCCCTCCCACCCGCACCTGCGCCATGCCACCGATGCCCATCCGACTGCCCCGTCCCGTCGCCGAGTCCTCCTGGAGGTCCAGCATGGTTTCGGTGGCCGCTGCTGCGGCCACCCTCGCACTCGCAGGATGCGGGGCGGGGGACGCCGGAGCCATCGGGGAAGCGCACACCGGATCCGAGGCCCTCCCCCCCTGTTCCAGCCTCGAAGCGCCCGCACCCGGCGGATGCACCTTCGACACACGAGGGTCCTACACGAGCAAGGAGCCCTACGCCCCTCGACAGGATCCCGCCAGCGTCGAACCTGTGCCCGACGGCTTCGAGCTGATCAGCGTCCAGCACGTGGCCCGACATGGGTCGAGGGCGCTCTCGAGCGCGGACGACGACGACCTCATGCTCCAGCTCTGGAGGGTGGCTCGGCAGGAGGGCGCGCTGACCCCGCTCGGCGAGACCCTCGGGCCGGTACTCGAGGACATCCGCCGGGTCCACGCCCGGGTCGGCTACGGTCGGACCAGCGGGCTCGGCCTGCGCGAGCACGAGGAGACGGCGCAGCGGCTACTGGCCCGCCATCGAGGCTTCTTCGAGGGGCTGGTTCGCGACGGCGGGCGAATCGACGTGCACCACTCCGGGCGAACCCGGGCAGCGGAAAGCGCCGAGGCCTTCGTTCGCGGAATGACCTTCGAGATGCCCGAGCTCGCCCCCCTCGTGGAACCCTCGGTGACCGCCGTTGAGACCCTGTACTTCAACGAGGCCGAGGGATCCGAGGCCTACCAGGCCTACAGCGGCGGGGATCCGCGCATGCTGGAGGCGGTGGGGGCCATCGAGAACGATCCCCGGACCCGGACGATGGCCCGCCTGATGCTCCGCCAGCTATTCACCGATGCCTTCCTGAACCGCCTGGCCGACGGCACGTACACCCTCCAGGCCGAGGCCGACCCGGAGGACCGCATCGAGAACGAGCTCGACGCGGCCGAGGCCCTTTTCGGGCTCTACAGCATCGCGGTCGGGATGCGGGACGACGCCGACTGGGCCTTCGGTCGGTTCATTCACCCGGACGCGGTGGCGTGGTTCGCCTACGTCGACGACGCCGGGTCCTTCTACGACCGGGGCCCGGGGTTCGCCGACGAAGACATAACCTTCGCGGGCGCTCGGGCGCTGGCCGAGGACATGCTGGCCCGCATCGAGGGGGTTGCGAGTGGCAACGCCACGCACCCGGTGACGCTGCGCTTCAGCCATGCCCAGGCACTCATGCCGCTCGCGGCCTGGCTCGGCATCGCAGGGGCAAGCCAGGGTGCGCAGCCGGGCGAGCTCTATACCTACGAGAACAACCCGTGGCGCTCGGCCACCGTTTCGCCGATGGGGGCGAACGTTCAATGGGATGCAGTGCGGAACGCCGAGGGCCTGACCCTGGTACGGATGCTGCACAACGAGGGCGAGGTCGCCTTCGCCGAGGGCTGTCGCCCCTGGCGGGAAGGGAGCTTCTTCGTCGAAGTGGCTGAGCTCCGGAGATGCTACGGCATGGAGTAGGTCGCCCACGAGTGGCGGGGTCGTTACCCTGATGGGTCCGGAGGCCACACCCGAACTCCCGGCATCCATGGAATCCCTCAAGGGCCAGCTTCTTGTTTCGAGCGCGGGGCTCCACGACCCGAACTTCCGCCACACCGTGGTCCTCGTCGGTGAGCACAACCACGACGGGGCGCTGGGCGTCGTGCTGACCCGTCCTCTCGAGCTGACGGTCGGCCGGGGAGTTCCCGAACTGGCACCGCTCGTGGGCGCGGACGAGAAACTCTTCCAGGGCGGACCTGTGCAGCCCGAGAGCCCGGTGCTGGTGGCCGAGTTCACCCACCCGGAGCTGGCCGACCTCCTGGTGTTCGGGCAGGTGGGCTTCCTGGTCGGAGACGTCTCGCCCGACGTGGTCCCCGGGATCGTCCGCGCGCGTCTCTTTGCCGGATACTCCGGGTGGGGTCCGGGGCAGCTCGAGGCCGAGATGGACGAGGGATCGTGGATCCTGGATTCCGCGAGGCCCGACGACGTCTTCTCGGACGACCCGGAGCGCCTCTGGCACCGCGTCCTGCGGCGAAAGGGCCCGCCCTGGGACCAGATGGCCCGGGTGCCGCACGACCCCCGGGTGAACTGAGGGCGACAACGAGACGGGGCACGGAGCGCGATGCCCCGTGCCCCCCTTCGACCGGCGATCGAGACCCGATCGTGCCGGATCAGTCCTCGATGTCGACCGTGACCTCGGCCTCGGCCGAGAGCTCGCCGATCATTGCGGTGATCGTGGCCTCGCCACTCGCGACCGCTTCGACGAGCCCGTCCTCGTCCACCGTCGCAACCTCGGCGTCGGACGTCGCCCAGAGGACGACCGCCCCCTCGATCTCGTTGCCCTCGGCATCGAAGACGGTGGCGGTCAGCTCGGCGGTGGCGCCTGCCTCGGTCAGCGTGACCTCGGCCGGCGAAACGGAGATCCCCGCCGCCTGCTGCTCGACGGTCACCTCGGCCGTGGCCGAGAGCCCCTCGATTCCCAGGACCTCGACGGTGATCGTGGCCTCGCCGTTCGCGACCGCCTCGACGACCCCATTCTCGTCGACGGTGGCGACCGCTTCGTCGGACGACGACCACGAGAGCAGGGCGCCGATGATCTCGCCCCCCTCCGCGTCGGTAACCGTGGCGGTGAGCTCGGTGGTGGCCCCGATCGAAGCGAACTCGATCCCGGAGGGCGCGAGGCTCACGGCTGCGGCGGGCTGAACCACCACCTCGATCTCGGCAGAGAGCTCACCGGCCGAAGCGGTGATGACCGCTGAGCCGGGCCCCACCGCCTCGATGACGCCCTCGGCGTCCACCGTCGCCACGGCCTCGTCGGAACTGCTCCATTCGAGCTCGGCCGCGTCGATGGGGGTGCCACCTTCGTCGACCACGGTCACCTCGACCTGCATGGACTGGCCGATGGCGGTCAGGAGCACCTCGGAGGTGTCCGGCTCAATGGCATCGGGCTCCTGGTCGACCGTGATCCCTGCCGAACCCTGGGCATCGCCGCTCGTTGCGGTGATCGTCGCCGAGCCGTTCGCCACGGCCGTGACCGTTCCATCGGTTGCGACCGAGGCGACCTCGGGATCGGAGCTCGACCAGGTGACCTCGGCGCCGGAGATCGGGCTTCCGGTTTCGTCGAGGACGGTGGCTCCGAACTCCGCCGAGGCGCCAATGAAGGTGAGCGTCACCTCGCCGGGGCTCACCTCGACGTCAGTCGCGACCGGATCGGGGGGCGGAACGGTGGGGGAATCGTCGCAGCCGGCCATCACGAATGCCGCCATGAGTGCCGCCGCGGGTACGAA
>JBJHBX010000128.1:0-7327 GCA_050485725.1 Gemmatimonadales bacterium
GTCATCGAGACCGGCCGCTTCGCGCAGGCGGTGCGGACCGCCCGGATCAGCTTCGAGCGGTCGTACTCCTCCACCGCGCCGCTCCGCTTGAGCACCTGGATCGGGCGCTCCTCGACGAACTCGTAGGTCGTGAACCGGGCCCCGCAGCGGAGGCATTCGCGGCGTCGGCGAAGGGCGCGCCCCCCGCGAGACACCCGCGTGTCCACCACCCGGTTGTCGGGGTCATCGCACTCCGGGCAGCGCATGGGGCGCCGGACCCGGCGTCAGGATCCGCCGAGGAACGCCCGGGCGAGCTCGGCCACCTCGTGGTCGGGCCAGGTGTTCACGATGCGGGTGAAGAGTTCCCGGGCCCGCTCGGCCTCGCCGCGATCGCGGTGAATGATCCCGGCCCGGTAGAGCGCCTCGGGCACCCGCTCGGCGGTGGGATGGAGCTCGGCCACCTGCATGAAGCGGCGAAGGGCGTCGTCCAGGTCACCCTCGCGCGAGACGATGTCGGCCAGGTAGTAGCGGGCGTCCGGTGCCAGCTCGTGCCCGGGGTAACGATCCACGATCTCCTGGAACCCGATCCGGGCCGCGGCCAGGCTCCCCCGGTTGTGCGCGGCGAGCGCCTCTTCGTAGAGCACGTCGGCGGCACTTCCCGGCGCATCGCCTTCGATGAACCCGCCGCCCGGGGGGCCGAAGCCGGGCCCGGTGCTTCGGCCCATCTGGTCGCGGATCGCGGCGATCTGGGACTGCGACGCACCCGTCAGTTCGCGGAGGAGCCCGACCTCGTCCTGGAGGGCGCGGAAGCGCCGGAGGAGCTCGGCCTGGCGCTCGTCCTCGACCGTGGAAAGGGTCCGCACCATGGCCTCGAGGCGAGCCTGCTCCTCGACGACCTGCGCCAACCTGGCCGCCTGCTCACGGTTCTGGGCACGGATGTCGTCGCCCAGGTCGCGGATGTCGCGCTTCGTGGCACAGGCCGCCAGCGGGATCATCAGCGCCACCGCCAGTACGAGGCGCACCCCGCTGCGGAGGCGGCTCCGGCGAAGGAAGGGGGCATGGGAGGCGTCGATGATGGCCATTTCTCGTCTCAATCCGGTACGACGGCACGACCCCGGGGGTGTCCCGGGGCCGTGCCGGCCTTGCGGCTACCGGTCGTCAGTTCCCGCCGGGCGGGTTGATCTGGTCGTTCCCGGCGATGATCACGAACTCCACGCGGCGGTTCTGCGCCCACGCGGCCTCGTCACTCCGGTTCACGAGCGGTCGCTCCTCGCCGTATGAAGTGGTTTCAAAGCGGTTCGCGGAGATCCCGGCGTCGATGAAGAATTCGAGGACCGACTGGGCCCGCCGGCTTCCCAGCGCCAGGTTGTACTCGCCCGATCCGCGCTCGTCGGTGTGACCCTCGAGGCGCAGCCGGACGTTCGGGCTGGACCGCAGGATCTCGACCTTCTGCCGCATGATCGGCTGCATGTCCGAGCGGATCCGCGAGTCGTCGTAGTCGAAGTTCACCATCGCGGTGAGCGTGGCTCGGGCCGCCTCGATCTGGCGCTGCCGCTGGGCTTCGCGCTCCGCCGCCTCGCGGGCCATGCGGACCGAATCCTCGTAGGCACGGAGGGAATCCAGGTCGGGGCCGCGCTCCTCGGGCTGCGGCGGGGGCGGGGCAGGGGGCTCCGGAGCGTCGCGCCGGCAGGCGGACACCGAAACCGCGGCGAGGATCGCGGTCACCATGAGAACGCGGGGGAAGTGCATCGTGGCTCCTGTAACCAGGGGGTGAGGTTGCGGCGTACCGGGCGCGGGGACCCGCCCTCTCCGGAATCGCGCCGACGCCCCGGAGAGAAACACTTGTATTCATATACCGAAAAACCCGGTTTTCCGCAACGGGTACGGGGCCGATTTTTCCAAGCTCCGCACGGGTTTTCGGCCGGAGGCCGATGCTACGTCATCGGTCGTTCTGCTGCTCGGCGACGAGGCTCGCCAGCGACGGAGACCAGGCCGGGTACTTGACGTCCATCCCGGACACCAGCGTTCGGGTGTTCCCGGTCACGGCGTCGATGATCCGGAGCGAGGTGGCCCCCCCGCGACCGCTCCCGTTCGTGAACACCAGGTGGCGCCCGTCGGGGGCCCAGCTCGGGTTCTCGTTGTTGCCTGGCTGGCGCAGCTGGAGAATCCGGTTCCCACGCCCGATCTCGGACACCAGGATCTGGTGCCAGCCTATGCGTTCGATGCGCCCGTGGTAGGCGACACGGTCGCCCCGGGGCGACCACTGGGGCGAGGTGTAGTACCCGGGCCGGTCGAAGCGGTACGGCGAGAGCAGGTCGGCCGAGCCGCCGCCCGCGGGCATCAGGTAGATCTGGGGTGCCCCGGTGCCAAGCCGGTTCGAGTTGAAGGCGAGGCGGCGGCCATCGGGGGAGAAGGTCGGCGACAGCTCCTCCGAGCGCCCCTCGATCAGCGTCGTGAAGCAGCATTCCCGGGCGATGTTGTAGGTATACAACCCCGAGCGCCCCTGGCTCCCGGTAATGGCGAAGGCGAGGGTCTGGCCGTCCGGGGAATAGGACGGTGTGATGTAGTCACCCTGTCGGGGGGCGGGGACCTGTCGCTCCCGGCCGGTCACCACGTCGAGCTCGTAGATGCGCGGAAGCCCGCTCACGAACGAGGTGAAGGCCACGCGGCGCCCGTCGGGTGACCACGCGGGGGTGAGCGCCAGGTTGTTGTGGTTCGTCAGGCGGCGGAGGTTCTCGCCGTCGGAGTCCACGACCCATAGCTCCCGGTTCCCGCCGTCGACGAGCCGCGAGAAGACGATGCGGGTCGCCGCGATTCCGGGTTCACCCGAGGCCCAGAGGACCGCCGCGTCGGAGGCCACGTGCACCGCCATCCGGAACTCCGGGTTGTCGGGCGACGGGAGGGGGAATCGCCCCTGCCCGCGCCGCTCGCGGTAGACGATGTCGTGCACCTCGGCCACCAGGTAGCTGCGCCCACCCGACATCTCGATCCTGCCGGTCAGGAGGAAGGCGGCGCCCACCTGGTCCCAGACGGCGTAGTCCACCCCAGCCTCGCGGGTCAGCGCCGCGGGAAGGGAGTCGAGGACCTGGAACCGGTTCGAGTAGCGGAGGTCACGGGCCACGATGTTCTCGGCCCGGCGCGCGATGTCCTCGGTCCCGGCGGGGCCCCAGAAGGGCTGGATCGCAAAGGGAAGCGCACGCATCCCCTCCGAAATGAGCTCCAGCGAGACGCCGGGGAAGCGCTCCTCCGGCTCCTGGGCATGGAGCGGCACGGCGAGGGCGGCGGCCAGGGCCGGCGCGAGAAGGAGCGCGCGGGCGGCGAGGCGTCGGGCGGAGACGGGTCGTCGTCCGGTCATTCGCGGAATCCGGTGGTGGTGAAGGTGAACTGGATCGGGAGACGGTCTCCCGGAATCTCGTCCGGAAGGGGTGGGATGCGCTGGTTGTCGCCTGCGCACTCCACCGCCTGGACCGCCCGCAGGTCGAAGACGCCGTGCCCCGACCTGCGGAAGGGCTGGATCGACGACGATCGGATCGTCCCGTCCCGCTCGATCTCGAAACGGAGGACGGCCGAGACCCGCTCGACGCCGGGCGGCGAACGCCAGCATGTACTGATCGCCGCCAGGATCCTCGCATAGTACGCCGGAAAGTCGCGCTGGAGCCCTTCCATGCGCACGGCCAGGTCCACGTTCGCTCCGGTTTCGGTGGCGGCAGGAGGCGGCTGTTCCGCCGGCGGGGGCTGGCGGGGCGGGGGATCCGGGCGCGCGGGCTCCGGCTGCGGCTGCTCGCGTGGCTCGGGCCGAGGCGTCGGGACCGGATCCGGCTCCGGGGTCGGGGGCGTCGGTTCCGGCTCGGGCTCGGGCGGCTGCGTGACCGGGTCCGGCGTCTCGACCACGAGATCGGTGGGATCGGGCAGGTCGATCACCTCGGGCAGGTCCGGATCGGCCACCGAAACCATCGTGATCTCGTAGGCGACGTACTCGACCGGCGAGAACATCGATGCATGCAGCGCCCACGCTCCGAGGACCACCACCACGTGGAGGCCCAGGGAAGCGAAAACGGGCCCCCGGTCGGGGCGAAGCGGGTTTCGATTCCAGCCGGTCATGTCAGGAGGATCGTACCATGGAAGTGGGCTCCGGGGTCCGGTTCAGCCGAACCGGGCATCCCCGGGCCGGGGTCAGCGCCGGGGCTCCGGTTCCGCGACGAGACCCACCCGCCCCCCCCGTTGGCGCGCCGCCTCGTTCAGGTGCCCCAGGAGCCAGGCGGCCGCTCCGTACAGGGCCGACTCGTCGGCCTTCAGGAAGATGTCGCGGGCGCCGGCCACATCCATCAGGCGATCCAGGGCAGCGGGAAACTCCTCCCGGCTCACCGGCGTCTCGCCGATGAAGATCCCCCCCTGGGCATCGAGGGCGACGATGAAGGACTGGTCCGAGATCGTCAGCGGCTGGGTCCGGGCCTCCGGCAGGTTCACCTCGAGCCCCCCCGTGAGCGCCGGGGCGGTGATGATGAAGATCACGAGCAGGGTGAAGGCCACGTCGATCAGCGACGTGACGTTGATCTCGGCGTTCACCGGCAGATCGTCCCGCTTTCCTCCCCTCCGGCGCCCCAGTCCGGTCATACCCGGCCCTCCCGCGCCAGCGTGCCGATGAACTCGCTCGAGAAGCCCTCGAGTTCGCCCGTCACGAGGTTGAGCCGCGCCAGGTAGTAGTTGTACCCGATCACCGCGGGGATCGCCACCGCGAGCCCCACCACCGTCGTGACGAGCGCCTCCGCCACCCCGGGCGCCACCGCCCCGATGTTCGTGGAGCCGGTGGCCACGATGCCGAGGAAGGCGTTCATCACGCCGATCACGGTGCCCATCAGCCCCAGGAGCGGAGAAATGGACCCGATCACCGCGAGCCAGGTCATGCCGTGCGACAGCTCGTCACGCTCTTCGGCCTCGCCCTTCTCCAGTACCAGCCGCAGCGACTCGAGCTGCGTCAGCGAGAGTCCCTCGGAGGGGGGCGCCCCTTCCCGGAGCGATCCGGGGCGCAGCTCCGAGAAGAAGTTCACCCCCTGCCGGAAGACGCGGCCATAGGGCGAGTCGGGCAGGGTCAGGATCACCCGGTATGCGTCCTCGAGTCGCTGGGCACGCTCCATCGCCTCGAGGAAGCGGTCCCCCTGCGCCTGGACGGTTCGGAACTGCCGCCACTTCCAGAAGATCAGGACCCAGCTCACGATCGAGAAGGCGAGAAGCACGAGGAGAATCACCTTCGTCGGCCAGGTTCCACCCAGGATCAGGTCCATGGCGGACTGGGGCGCGGCGGCCTGGAGGATCAGCGCAGGCAGAAGAGCAGGCGTCATCGACACGTTCCGGTGCTCGGGTTCGAAGTGCGGGGTGGGACCCGTCCAATGTCGTCGGAAGTGGGCGGCGGGGGGAGTCCCCCCGGATCCCGGGGCGGCAGGGTCGCGCGGCGGTCCGGGTCAGGCTTCGGGGCCGGCGCGGGGGTCCGCCGCCGGAAGATCGTCCCCGGGGCTCCCGGCAGCCTCGGGTGCATCCTCCTCCTCCGTCCCATGGTGATCCCTCGTGAGGCCCGTTTCGACCCCGTAGAGGAAGCGCATCGCGTCGACCAGCTCCGGACCGCCTCCCTCCGCAAGCCCCTTCCGGAGGCGCACGGTGGGGTCGTGGAGGAGCTTGTTCAGGAGGCGCCTGGAAAACTCCTCCACCCGCGCCCGCTCCTCGCCGTCCAGCTGGTTCATGCCCCGGAAGAGGCGGTCGAGTTCCGCCTGGCGATGAGACTCCGCGCGCTCCCGCATGGACCGGATCACCGGCACCACCTCGAGGGATGCGTACCAGCTCCGGAAGGCGTCCGAGTGGCGACGGATGATGCGCTCCGCGGCGGGAATCGCCCCGGCCCGGAGGCGCACGTGGTCCTCCACGATCTTCCTCAGGTCATCGACGTTGTAGAGGAAGACCTCGGATTCATCGCCGATGCGGGGATCGATGTCTCGGGGAATGGCGATGTCGATCGCGAGGAAGGGGCGCCTCCGCCCGTCGGGGAAGGCGCGCCGGAAGAGCTCGTGGGTCAGCACGGCGTGGGGCGCCGCGGTCGAGGAGAGGACGATGTCGACGGCGGGGAGGGCCTCGGGAAGGCGGTCCATGGAAAGGGCGTGGCCGTGGAGGCGCTCGGCAAGCGGCACCGCGTTCTCGACGGTCCGGTTCGCGACGAAGATCCCTCGCACCCCGTCGCGGGCCAGCGCCTCCACCATCAGCTCGGCGGTGGCGCCTGCGCCCAGCACGAGCACCCGTTTCCCCCGGAGCGTCCCGAAGATCTTGCGCGCGAGTTCCACCGCCACCGAGGCCACCGACGCGGATCCTTCGCCGATGGTGGTCTCGGCCCGAACCTCGCCCCCCACCGAGAGCGCCATCTGGAAGAGACGGTTCAGGACGGGGCCGGCCATGGGTGGCTGGACGGCGAGCGCCGTGGAGCGTTCGTAGGCCTCCTTCACCTGGCCCTGGATCTCCGCCTCGCCGGTCACCATCGAGTCGAGCCCGGACGAGACGTGGAAGAGGTGGCGCACGACACCTTCGCCCTGGCGGCGGAAGAGGTAGTCTCCCGCGGGACGTCGGAGGTCGCCGGCCCGCTCCCGGAAGATCGCCTCCGCCGCGGCGACCCCCCGGCGGTCCACAGAGGGGAAGAGGTAGAACTCGGTCCGGTTGCAGGTCGAGAGCAGGACCGCCTCCTCGACACCAGCCACGCCACGGAGTTCGTGGAGGGCGTCACTCCCCTCGTCGGGGCCGAAGGCCATGCGCTCGCGGACCTCCACCGGGGCGGTGCGATGACTGACCCCCACGACGGCGAGCGGCAGACCCGTTCGGCGATCCATTTCGCTCAGGGGAGGAAGCCGCCGCCGGGCGAGGTGAGGCGGACCACCAGGTAGCTGCCCAGCACGATGCTGAAGCCCACCACGGAGGCCAGCGCACTCCGGTACTCCCGCCGGCCCTTTCCGCGACGCAGCAGGAGAACGCCGACGAAGATGGCCCACGAGAGCACGGCCCAGATCACCTTGGGGTCGCTCGGGGAGAGGACGCCGGGGTGCTGCGCGGTCCAGGCCCAGCCGAAGCCGAGGGCAAGGGTCAGCGCAACGAATCCGACCCAGACCCCGATCTGACCCAGCAGGTCGAGGGTGGCCAGCGGGGGAATGAAGTGGAAGAAACGCCCCATCCGCTTCGCCTTCAGCTCGTGGTGCTGCACCAGGTAGAGGAACCCGGCCGCCGACGCCAGCGCGAGCCCCTGGTAGCCGAGGAAGGCGAAGGTGACGTGGAGCACGAAGCCGGCACCCTGGAAGGCGAGCGCCTGGTCCGACGGGCG
>JBJHBX010000129.1:0-7321 GCA_050485725.1 Gemmatimonadales bacterium
GCATCCCCGCCCAGGAGCCGCCGTCCCTCGTCTCCGAAGCGCGCCTCGATCTGCGAGAAGGTCCCGGCACCCTCCAGGAGGAACGCACCCCGGGGCAGGAGGAGCGTCGAAGCGTGCTGCGCCTGGGCCGGAAGGGCCGGCGCGAGCGCCAGGATCAGCGCGACGAGCGGGACGACGGGTTTCGGAGTCGAACGCGAGGAGGGGAGCATGTCGTCCCGGCTGGAGGGATGATGAAGAAACCGGATGGGCCGAGTCCGGTGGACAGGTGCCCCGGGACTGATACCGGCCGGGCCCGTCCGGGGTCCTCCGAAGCGAACGCCGGGCCGGCGCATCCGGACGCGGTCACGGAGCAAAGATACACGGCTCCCCGGAATGCGAGAACCTGCCGGGACGGGAGGGGCCTTCGGCACTTCCCACCCCGGCCCCGCGGGGTGTCCGGGGCAGCCGGATCCGGGGGTTGCGGGAGCCCCCGGCAGGCTTGACATGCCGCCACGCTCCGGGTAGCCTATTTGGCACTCCGGTCGTGCATGAGACGTGGGCTCCTTTCGGGGGTTCCCGCGGTGTCCGCGACGGAGGGTCCGGATCCCGGGCCTGCTGGTTCCATGCGGGAATAGCTCAGTTGGTAGAGCACCACCTTGCCAAGGTGGGGGTCGCCGGTTCGAGTCCGGTTTCCCGCTCTCCCGGAAGGGGAGGCCCGGCCCTCGCGGTGTCGGGGCCTCCCCTTTCCGTTCCACCCCCTCCGGGGTGCTGGGGAAGGGCCCTCGACGGGTCCCCGGCGTCCCGGCAGGCTGCATTTCCGGCGCCGTGGCCAAGTGGTAAGGCAGAGGACTGCAAATCCTCGATCGTCGGTTCGATTCCGACCGGCGCCTCTCCGATCGACGCCCGACCCGCCTCCCGGCCGGTCGGGCGTCCTGCGTTCGGGGGCCGCCAAGGCCCGCATCATCGCGTCCTGCTGCCCACGCGGAACCCGAGCTCGATGGCCCCCGTCGGGCCCACCGAGACGCCCGCTCGCAACCGAGGCTCCGACAGGTCGTCCTCGTCCGATGTCCAGGGGATCCGGACCCAGTGTTCGCGAGTTCTGAGCCCGCTCAGCGCACCGACCATCCCGCCGAAGAGCGCACCAGAAGCGGAGCCTGCGCGAACCGCCTCACCCCTCGTACCGAACCCCCAGCACACCGTGAGGGACGCATCTCCCGAGCACTGGGGCGGCTGCCAGGCCATCGCCGCCACAAGGCCGCCGAGCGCGGCTCCCGCGGAAACGCCAACGAGGAAAGGTTTCATCGCTCCGCGCCTGCGGCCGTCACTCCGTTCCAGTCGCGTCACCGATGCCCGGTCCAGGGTCAGGGAGTCCCCCTCCTCCAGGCGGACACCGAGCAGCTCCGGGGTGACCGAGGTCACGGTCATGATCGTGCGGCGACCCGCGGGGTCACGGATCCGGACGCGGTCGCCCGGTCGAAGCTCGGCCATTACGGTTGCCCGATGGGCGGCTTCATCGTTCGCCTGCGCCTGAGCGCCTGCCGGAGCGAAGGCCGCAAGCAAGGTGATCATGAACCCCGGACCGACGAGGAGGGACCGGACGAGCACCGTCATTGCGGGGAGCCCTCGCCATGACCCGGGCATCCCCGGTACCCGGCGGGAGAGGGAGGACGGCGGCATCAGGGAGAAGAGGCTTCTCGGCATGGATCGACTCCTGGCCTGGGTTCATGATGTGCGCAGGGGTCCCTGCTCCCGTCAAGGTTGTGGCTGAGCCGGTGACGGCGTGGTGCGCCAGGTGACGTAGCCATCTACCTTCCGTTGACGTAGCGATGACCATCGATGCATTCGGCGCGTTCCGCCGAGGCATCCATCAGGGGGAGGCGCGGTGGAGAGGATCGAGCTGGACGGACGTTCGCTCTCGCTCGAGGCGGTGGAACGCGTGGCCCGGCGGGATGCAGCTTCCGGTGGCGTGCCGCCGCAGGTGGTGCTCGCCCCGGCGGCGCGTGAACCCATGGAGGCCTCGAGGGCGCTCGTCGTGGACCGGGTCCGGCGGGGAAGCGTCGTGTACGGCGTGACCACCGGCTTCGGTCGGCTGGCGGAGGTCGCGATTCCCGCGGACGACCAGGAGGAGCTGCAGCGGAACCTCCTCCTGAGCCACGCCGCGGGGAGCGGGGCGCTCCTCTCCCCACCCGAGGTCCGCACCCTTCTCCTGCTCCGGGCGAACGCCCTTGCCCGCGGGCACTCGGGGATCCGCCCCGCGGTGGTGGAGCGCCTCCTCGAGTTCCTGAACCGGGATCTGCTCCCCGCAGTCCCCGAAGCGGGTTCGGTGGGCGCCAGCGGGGACCTGGCGCCGCTGGCGCACGTGGCTCTCCCCCTGCTCGGCGAGGGGGCCTTCCTCCGCCTCGATGACGGCGGAGCCGGGCACGGCGCGAAGGCGACGATTCCGGCGGCGGAGGCCCTGACCGGCGCCGGGCTCGAACCGATGCGGCTCGAGGCCAAGGAGGGACTTGCGCTGATCAACGGGACGCAGGCCACGACCGGGCTCGGGATCCTGGCCTTCCGCCGCGCGAGCCGCGCCCTCGATCTGCTCGAGGTAGCAGGGGCGCTCTCTCTCGACGCCCTGCGAGGTACTCCCGAGGCCTTCCGCCACGAGGTGCACGAGGCCCGCGCCCATCCCGGCCAGGTGGAGAGCGCCCGCCGGCTTCGCGACCTGGTCGACGGCTCGGAGATCCGGGAATCACATCGGACCGGCGATGCCAGGGTCCAGGACGCCTACTCGCTTCGGTGCATGCCGCAGGTCCACGGGGCCGGGCGAAGCGTCCTGACCTACGTCGAAGAGGTGCTGGCGCGTGAGGCGAACGCCGCCACCGACAACCCGCTGATCTTCCCCGACGCCGGCCGGACCGGAGTGGTCGTCAGCGCGGGGAACTTCCACGCCCAGGTCGTGAGCCAGGCGCTTGACTTCCTCTGCATTGCCCTCGCGGACCTGGCATCGGTGAGCGAGCGGCGGCTCGAACGGCTCCTGAACCCCGACCTCTCTGGGCTCCCGGCCTTCCTGACCCCCCGCCCGGGGCTCCGGTCCGGACTCATGATCCTGCAGGTGACGGTGGTCGACCTGCTGGCGGAGCTCCGCGTACTCTCGCACCCCGCTTCGGTGGACTCGGTGCCCACTTCGGCGAGCCAGGAGGACCATGTCTCGATGGGAATGGCTTCGGCCCGAAAGGCCCGGCGCGCGGTCGACCTCTTCGAGACGGTGGTCGCAGCCGAGCTCCTCGCGGCGGCGCAGGGAATCGAGTTCCTTCGCCCCCTCCGCTCGAGCGAGCGCCTGGAGCGCGTGCACGCGGCGATCCGGGCAAAGGTGCCCGCGCTCGACGACGACCGGCCACCGTCGCCGGACCTGGAGGCGGTCAGGGTCATGGTGACTTCGGGCACGCTCCTCCAGGCGGCGGGGATCGAGCCGGGAACGGACCGCCTCCGCTGAGCGGGAAGGCCCGGCGCTACCCGCGAACGAGACGATCGAAGAGGAAGAGAAGGCCGAGGAGGGCGAAGGGGGTGGCGACCAGGAGAAGGCGGGCGAGGGTCCCCGCGGGACGTTCGTCAGCCGCCGCCACCGGCTCGGCGCCGGGGTCCTGATCGGGGTAGGCGCGGGCGTCTCCGGGGGTACGCCCGGAGGCTTGTTCTTCGGACGGGCTTTTGGGGTCCGGAATGGCCATGCGTTACCGAGGCTCGGTGCCCTCTTGTCTGCAGGGCGACGAAAGTGTAGCCTGTATCAGTTGATTCTTTCTGCGAACCCCATCTCGTTCCCCGGGGTTCCGGCGCAGGCCCGGCACGGCAGGTCGTTCCGGGATCCGCCTTTCCTGAGTTTCCATCTCCCCCGAGAGACCGTGACGAACGATCGACGGCTCGGCGTGCTGGAGGTACTCTCCAGCGGATCCGGATTCATCCGGCGCAAGGAGGCGGGTTATACCCCCTCCAACGAAGACATCTACGTGAGCGGAAAGCTCATCAACCGGTTCGGGCTCCGAACCGGCGATGAACTGTCCGGCACCGTGGGCGGACGCCCGCGGAACGGAAAGGCGCCGCCCATCCAGCGCCTGGAGCTCGTGAACGGGAAGAACCCCGAGGAGGTGAAGAACCGCCCGGTGTTCGACCGCATGGGTGCCCTGCACCCCGACGAGCAGCTTCGGCTCGAGTGCGAGATCATCGGGCCCGGGGGGCAGCCGGACTACACGAACCGGGTCATCGACCTCTTCTGCCCCCTCGGAAAGGGACAGCGGTCGATGATCGTGGCGCCGGCCAAGGCGGGGAAGACCACGGTCCTGCAGCGGGTTGCCGAGGGGATCGTGCGGAACCACCCGGAGTGCCATCTCCTGATTCTCCTCATCGACGAGCGCCCGGAAGAGATCACCGAAATGGAGATGTGCGGCTTCGGCGAGGTGATCTCGTCGTCGTTCGACTATCCGCCTGACCGCCACGTGGCCCTGGCCGAAATCACGATCGAGCGCGCCCGACGCATGGTCGAAACCGGCGAGGACGTCGTCATCATCCTCGACTCCATAACCCGGCTGGCCCGCGCCCACAACCAGGTCGACGAAGGGAGCGGTCGCACCCTCACCGGCGGGCTCGACGCCACGGCGCTCGAGCGGCCCAAACGACTCCTCGGAAGCGCCCGGAAGGTGCCGGGGGGTGGGTCACTGACGATCGTCGCCACCGCCCTGGTCGACACCGGCTCCCGGATGGACCAGGTGATCTTCGAGGAGTTCAAGGGAACGGGGAACTCGGAGCTGGTTCTTTCGCGGGAACTGGCCGACCGCCGGATCTTCCCCGCCATCGACGTGATCCAGTCGGCGACGCGTCGCGAGGAGCTTCTCCTCTCGGACGAAGCGCTCCTCCTCTCACGGGCGATGCGGCGCCAGTTCGCAGGGATGAGCCCCTCCGACGCGATGGCGGAGCTCCTCGGGGTGATGAAGCGGACGCGGACGAACGCCGAGCTCCTCGAGCTCAGCCGGGCGGGTCGGGGGTGACCGGAGGGGCGGACGCCGGATCCGGCTCGGTGGTGGCCTCGGCGGAAGCGGTGACGAGGGACTGGAGCGTCTCGAGGGACTGCCTGAGCTGCGTACCCTGCAGCGCCTCCATCCGGCTCGCCATGTAGCCGAGAAGGGGGTTCCGTCCGAAATCGCCGGATTCGGTCCAGCGGATCCTCGTTCCGGCACCCTCCGGTTCCAGGTCGAGGCGACCCTGGATGCGGATCTTCCCCCCTTCGACCTGCACCTCGTAGGCGACCTTCCTCGGAGGCGCGCCGGCGGTGACCCTGAACTCGCCCGATCCGAAGTCCGGGTCGTCCCAGCGGTATCCCGATCCCGCCCCGGCAACGGGACCGAAGCGCTCCACGCCCTGGTCGGGGGCCGGCGTCCAGGCAAGCCATCCTTCGGCGCCGTGAACCCAGGGATAGACCGCCTCGACGGGCGCGTCGATCCAGAGCTCGGCCCCGGCATCCCAGGTGGAGGGCCGCAGGAACCCCACCACGAGGAAGGCGATCGAGAGGGCGGCGAGGGTGCCGGTGATCCAGGCGCCTACGTGGATGAGTCTCACGGTTGCGGGACCGGGGGCGAGGGGAGGGGTGGGAAGATCGCCGGAGCGGACCCCGGATGCCCCCAAGTTCGCGCCGGGGGCGGGGCGGTCAAGGGGCGCGAAGTGCCCGCTCGATGACGGGCCATGCCAGCGCGGCCATCCGCGCATGGCCCTCGGCCGTGGGGTGGATGCGGTCCGGCTGGTTCAGCGCCTCCTCTCCCGCCACCCCATCGAGGAGGAAGGGAATGAGTGCGGCGTTCCAGCGCCGGGCGACCCTCGGGAAGACGGCCCGAAAGGCCTCGGTGTAGGCGGGCCCGAGGTTGGTGGGGGCCTCCATCCCTGCCAGTACGAGGCGGGTTTCGGGGGCGGCCTCGCGGACGTGGGCGAAGATGGCGTCCAGGTTCGCTTCGAGTTCCGGGACCGGGAGGCCCCTCAGTCCGTCGTTCGCTCCGGTCTCGAGCACGAAGAGCGCCGGGGGCGCCTCGGGGTCGAGGACCCAGGCCACGCGGCGCAGGGCGCCAGCACTTGTCTCACCACTCAAGCCGGCATTCCGGACATCGAGGGCGACCCCCTCTTCGCGTGCGATGCGCTCGACGAGCGCCGGCCAGGCCTCCTCCGACGGGGCCTCGAGGCCGAGCCCCTCGGTCAGGCTCGTGCCCAGGAAGAGCACGCGGGGGGCCGCCGGTCCGGATCCTTCCCGGTCGGCGGGGGGTTCAAGGGCCGCCTCGGTCCCGGGGGTGGCGGCACTCCCCGGGTTCGCGGTGTCGATCCGGTCGTCGGCGTCGCCGGCGCAGCCGACGAGAAGCGGGACCAGGAGAAACAGGGCGAGAACGGTCCGGGCGCATACGACGCCCTTCGATGAACGGGACGGGAGGGGCATGCGCATCAGGCTCGAGGGGGTGGACAAGACGTACCGGAGCGGGGGCGGCGAGCTTCCGGTTCTGCGCGGGGTGGATCTCGACATCGGGGCCCGGTCGGTGACAGCCATTCTCGGTCCCTCGGGCTCGGGAAAGACCACCCTCCTCGGGATCATGGCGGGACTCGACCGTCCCACGCGAGGGGTGGTCCGGATCGGCGACGTCGAACTGACCGCTCTTACCGAAGACGGCAGGGCAGGGTTTCGGGCCGGGAACGTGGGCTTCGTCTTCCAGACCTTCCATCTCCTGCCGAGCCTGACCGCCCTCGAGAACGTCCAGGTACCGCTGGAGCTTTCGCCGGCGGGACGCGGCCTGCGGGCCCGCGAGGTCCGCGACCGGGCGCGGAGCCTCCTCGAGCGTGTGGGGCTGGGCGCGCGTACCCATCACTACCCCACGCAGCTCTCCGGCGGCGAACAGCAGCGCGTGGCCCTCGCCCGCGCCTTCGTCACCCGGCCACGGGTCCTCTTCGCCGACGAACCCACGGGGAACCTGGACCGTGACACCGGGTCCCGCATCGTGACGCTGCTCGAGGAACTGAACCAGGATTCCGACACCACCCTCGTGCTCGTCACCCATGACCTCGAGCTCGCCGGGCGCGCCAGCCGCGTGCTCCGCATCGAGGGCGGACGCGTCCACGAGGCCGTGGCGCCGACGGCCGCATGATCCGCTTCTTCGCCCTCCGCCTCGCGGCGCGCTGCCACCTCGGCTTCGAGTGCCGTCACCTTGGCGTCGGCCGCCGCGATGAGGGACCGCATCATGCGCGGCGTCACGACGAGCGCTCCTCGACCGGCACCGGCCCGCTCGAGGACCGCACCGTCGACGAGCTCTACGAGCGCGCGACCGAGCTGGACATCGAT
>JBJHBX010000130.1:0-7310 GCA_050485725.1 Gemmatimonadales bacterium
CGGCGGGAGAGGCTCTCCGCGCTCCTTCCAGCTTCGCCTGATCGGGGGGGTGGAGGACTGCGACCGATGACGTACGCCCGCCGCGGCGGCGACGTAGCGATGCGTTAGCCATCCACCTTCGTGGCTGCGTGACCTGAGCTTGTTCCCCGCGTGCGTCAATGGCAGATTTCCAGATATGCGACACCCTCTCTTCGACTTCACCGATCTGAGTCCGGCGCAGCGGGCGGATCTCGCAATCGCGCTTTGGGACAGCCTGCCCGATGATTCGGCAGAGCCTCCGTTGACGGAAGCTGAGCGGGCCGAACTCGCGCGCCGCGTCGAGGCTTATCGCTCCGACCCCGATGACGGGGCGCCTTGGGCAGAGGTACGGGAAAGGATCCGTAGCGCGGCTAGCCGCGGGCGGTGACGCCGCACCTCATCGTCCGACCGGAGGCTGAGGCCGACATGGCCGAAGCCTACGGGTGGTACGAAGCCCGGTCATCGGGACCGGGCGAAGCATTCCTTGACGCCGTCGCTGAAGCGCTCACCGCCGTGGAAGAAGCTCCGGAACGCTTTCCAGCCGTCCACGGCGAGGGTGAAATCGAAGTCCGGCGCGCTCGCCTTCACCGATTCCCGTTCGGCCTCTTCTTCGTCCAGGAGGCTGGACACGCGAGACGCGTCACTGTGATCGCGTGCCTCCATGGCCGCCGCGACCCGCAGCACTGGGGTCGCCGGCTGTGATGGCTTCGGGGCGTCGCACCTGACAGCGCGCGTCGCGCGCCGCAGGTGAACGCCAGGGCGCTAGACGCGCCCGGTCAGCCTCCGCCGGCGGCCACCGGTTCGCTTCGGTCCTGCCGGGTGCCGTCGCCGAGCTGCCCCTCGTCATTCCGTCCCCAGCAGAGGAGCACCCCGGCGGTGTTCCGACCGCAGGTGTGATACGCACGCGCCTCGAGGGTCGAGAACCGGTGACCTCCGCGCACCGGCACCGGCGTGCGGCGATCCACCGTCGTGCCGTCGCCGAGCTGGCCGTACAGGTTCCGGCCCCAGCAGACGGCCGCGCCTTCGGAGGTGAGGGCACATCCGTGCTCCGCCCCGGCCACCACCCGGCTGAAGCTCCCCCCCGAGGCCAGGGGGGTCGGGCGGGACGCCCCGGAGGTACCCCCGGTGCCAAGCTGGCCGAAGGCGTTCGAGCCCCAGCAGAGGATGCCACCGTCGGGGGTCAGCCCGCAGGTATGGGCCCCGCCCGCCGCGAGCGTCCGGAAACGGTGACCGCCGGCCACCGCCCCGGGGACCGTCGCGCTCACGGCCGCGCCCGCACCGAGCTGACCGGACGCCCCGTCTCCCCAGCAGAAGGCCGCCCCCGAGGCGTCGAGGGCGCAGGTATGCCGCCACCCCGCCACGATCGTGCCGAACCGGAGTTCCGTCGCCACCGCCGCGGGCTCGGCCCGCCCAACGTTCGTGCCGTCGCCGAGTTGGCCGTTCACGTTCTGCCCCCAGCAGTAGGCGGCACCGGCGCCGTCGAGGGCACAGCTGTGCCCGAGCCCCGCGCTGATCCGGGCGAAGGGCGGCGCCCCCGGCACGGGGCGAGGGGTCGTGGCCGACGCCCCCGCCCCACCGGTCTGACCTTGGTCATTGGCACCCCAGCAGTACGGTGCGCCGTCGGGGGTCAGCGCGCAGACGTGGTTCACCCCCACGGCCATGTCTGCGAACTGCCCGGCCTGGATCGCGAGCAGGGGGAGCAGGACCCGACGGCCGGTGCCGTCGCCGAGCTGCCCCCGGGCGTTGGCACCCCAGCAGGCGAGCACCCCGTCGGGCCGAAGGGCGCAGGTGTGCTGGCCGCCCACCAGCACGGCGGGCTGCACGCCGAGGGAGATGGGCCGGGGCCCCGACGCCGGTGCCGATCCCGAGCCGAAGTCGGATCCGTCGGAGGCCGAAGCCGCGTCCTCGCCCTCCCCGCCACCGGTCCCAGCCTGCCCCGACCCGCCGAAGAGCCGCGCCGTGAAGATCGCCTGCGGCCCCCCGCCTCCATCCACGCCCACCTGTACCCGTTGCACGCCGCCTGCGCCCAGCGTCCAGGCCGCGGCCGCGATCCCGTCCTCGCGACTCCGGGCCACACCAGGCTCCACTCGCCCCCCGCCCTCCAGGACTTCGAAGGTGACCCGGGCCCCCTCCACCGCCCGACCGTTCCCGTCCACGATCCGCAGCACGAGCGGGTCCTCGAGGGTGCTCCCGGCGTTCCCGGACTGTGCGTTTCCCCCCAGGACCGCGATGCGGCGCACCTCGGAGAGCGCCGGATCGAAGCCGGGCACACCTTCGGCCAGCTCGAGCGCGTTCTCGCCGTCGTCGAAGGCGGAGGACGCTCCGACCCCGGCCGAGCCGGAACCGGGAGAGGGGCGTGTACCGGCCGCGCCCACTCCCCCCGTGGCCGGACCCGTCGACCAGGTCCCCGCGCTCGAGGGCAGGCGGTCCTCGGGCGAGGTCGAGGGAATGAGGAGCGTCGCCCCGACGCTGAGCAGCACGAGCGACAGGACGCCCCCGGCCACGACCATCATGACGCCGGGCGAGACCCGGGCACCGCCGGGGAGCGTCCAGGCCCGGTCCGCATCGTCCCCGGGGCTCGACGTGGATGCGGACCGAGCGCTGGACGCAGCCATGGCCAGGGCAAGGTCCTCGGTCCCCTTCGCCCCCTCGCCGACCTCGGGCTTCGCCCAGGGCGGGGGCTTCCGGAGGGGCGGGAGCTTTCGGGCCCCCGGCGGCTCCGGTGCCGGGACCTCTGCGCCCGCCTCCGGCAGCTCCGGGAGATCAGCCATCTCCTCCGCGGCGCCAGGGTCGGGCAAGGGCGCCGGCGCGTCCGGTGCGCGGTCCGACGCCGCCACCGGCTCGGATTCCGGGGGTTCCGGGTCGACCAGTTCCGGCTCGGCTTCCGGGGGTTCCGCGGCAACGTGAGCCGGGACGACGACAGCCGGGGCGGGCACCGCTGCCGCGGCTTCAACCCGCTTCGCCTCGCCGGCATCGAGGGCCGCGAGGAAGGCGTCGGCGCTTCGCCACCGGTCCTCCGGGCGCTTTCGCATCGCGCCCTCCACCACCTGCAGCAGGTCGTCGGGGACGTCGGGACGAAGCTCCCGGAGCGGGGGAAGATCCTCGTTCTTCTGCTTGAAGATGACGGAGTAGAGGCTCTCACCCTCCCATGGCTGCCGACCGGTCAGCATTTCCCAGCCGAGCACACCCAGGCTGTAGAGGTCGCTTCGGCCATCCAGCTCCCGGCCATCGACCTGTTCCGGCGACATGTACGACGGGGTTCCCAGCGCCGTGCCGGGAAGGGTCAGCCCCGAGTCGCTGTCCCACGCCCTGGCAATGCCGAAGTCGGCGAGGCGGGCGAGCCCCACCGACTCGTCCAGGTAGACGTTCTCGGGCTTGATGTCGCGGTGGACGATCCGGGCCCGGTGCGCGTAGGCGAGGGCGGACCCGAGGTTCCGCAACACGTGCCGGACCTCGTCGAAGGCGAGCGGCCCCGCGTCACGGATCCGGTCCTTCAGGTTCTGGCCGGGCACGTACTGGAGGATCAGCGCCAGCCCGCCGTTCGCGATCCGACGCGTGCCGAGCAGCATCACGATGTTCGGATGCTGGAGCTTTCCCACCGTCTGGGCCTCGCGGACGAGCCGCGCCACGGCGTCCTCGTCCTCGACGTAGGTCGGGCGGATCAGCTTGATGGCGACATCGCGTCCGAGCTCCACGTCGCGGGCCAGGTAGACAACGGCGGTCCCGCCCCTGCCCAGCTCCCGGACGAGGCGGTATTCGGGCTGAAGCTCGGGGATCTCGGGAACGCCCCCCCTCGCCCCCCGTGCCATCAGCCGTCGCCCGCCGCGGCGTTCGCGCTCCCGGCCCCGGCCTCCGCATCTCCGGCACCCTCCTCCCCATCCCCGGAATCTTCCTCTGCATCCCGGGAATCTTCCTCTGCATCCCGGGAAGCTCCCTCCACACCTCCGGTGCCCTCGTCCCCCTCCTCCCGGGGCGCCCCGGCGAAGGCCAGCGCCGCCACCGCCACGTTGTCCTCGCCCCCGTGCACGAGCGCGGCCTCGGAAAGGGCCCGGGCCAGGTCCCGGACGTCCACGGTCTCGCTGGAGATCCGCGCGATCTCGGCGTCGCCCAGCACGTTATGGACCCCGTCGGTGCAGAGGATCACCCGGTGCGGCTCACCGGCGCTGAACCCCGTGAAGAGGTCCACCTCGAGGGGGCGATCCGAGCCCAGGTTCCGGGTCACCGCGTTCCGCCAGGGGGAACGGGCCGCCTCTTCGGCCGACAGGCCCCCCTCCTCGGTGGCCTCGGCCATGAACGAGTGGTCGCGGGTCAGTTGCGAGATTCCCGATGCGTCGATCCGGTAGGCCCGGCTGTCTCCGACGTTCGCGAGCTCGTAGACGTCGCCCTTTCGCAGCAGGGCGACCATCGTGGTGCCCATTCCCTCGCGGTCCGGCACCTCCCCGGCGGCCTCGAGCACCGCCTCGTGGGCGGTCCGCACGGCAAACTCGAGCTCACCCCCCTTCGAGAGGGCGGCGACGAGCGCCTCGAGGGCGCGGTGGCTCGCGATCCCCCCCGCGTGGTGCGACCCCATGCCGTCGCACACCGCCACGACCTCGCGGCCATCCGGAAGGGTGCGCACCAGCACCGCGTCCTGGTTCGAGGCCCTTCGCCCCCGGTCCGTGTAGAAGGAGCTCCGGTAGGGGATCCGGTCCTGCCCCCCCTCCTGCCGGAACCGGAAGGTGATCTCGCCGATCTCGACCCGGCTTCCGTCGGACAGCGGCACCTCGGCCTCGCCGAGGGTGCGTCCGCCCACCCGCGTCGGGTTCGTGCCCGACTGGTTGCGGAGGAACCAGGTGCCGTCGCGGAACCGCATGCGGGCGTGCTGCCGGCTCACCGTGGGAGAGTCGAGCTGCACGTGGAGGAAGTCCGGCCCCTCGGCGCGCCCGAAACTGACCTCGGCCGGGCGCCCGGGCACCCGCACGAAGCGGATCTCGCGCCCCTGCCCCGGCCCCTTCTCGATCTCGAGCCGCCCGGGCAGGAGCTGGAGCGTGCCGTCGGGGGGCGCCTGGAAGCGGACGACGTCATCCGGTCCCTTGCGCTTCCGCCCGGGCCCGTTCGACGCGGCCTGCGCGCCTTCGCCGTCGATGGACGGGGTCGGCGACGGTCCCACCCGCAGGACCATCCGCTCTCCGGGGTCGGCCTCGGCGTCGTCGGGCGACACCTCCTTCGGAGCACGTTTCGGCTTGCGCCCAGCGGCCTTCGGGGGCGCCTCGCCCTCGCCGTCCGCCAGGGGGGGCGCCGCTCCGTCCCGGACCGCGTCCGCGTCGGACGCCTCGGGTTCCGGGGATGCGACCTCGGGGGCCACGTCGGGCTCGGCCGGTGCGGCTGCCTCGGGTGCGACGGCCTCCGGCGCTGCCGCGACGGGTGCCGCCACCCGCAGCTGCGGCTCCCGCGGCGCCGGCATTGCCTCGGACGCCCGGATCGGGAAGACGAGCATCGGGACGTCGTCCTCCCCCTGCCCTCGCCTCCGCATCCAGAAGAACACCGCGAGCCCCGCAAGGACCAGGAGGCCCGCGAGAATCGGGAGTTCCCAGGTCGCGACGAAGCAGAGGGCCCCGTCCACCGCACCCCTCGGCACGGCGGGACAGATCCCCTCCAGAATCCCCACGTTCATTCCGTCTTGCATGCGCCTCCGGCAGGCTTCGCGCCGACTCCCAGCCCCTGAAAGTAACGTACCCCCGGACCGATCCGCATGGGTCCGAGCGGCTTCGCTCCACCCGCGCCCCCTGGTTCCGTGGCAGCGTCCGCGTTCAGAGCAGGATTCGTTCCTCCCGGCACGAGATGCTTGCCGCACCGGGTTTCGGCGCGCGACCTTCCCCTCATGATGCACCGCGAACTCGAGCTCAAGCTCTCGCTGGACCCCGGTGGGATGCGGTCGCTCGAGGCGCACCCGGTGATCCGGGCCCTCGCCCGGACGCGGCCCTCCACGCGCCTCCTCGACACGACCTACTTCGACGCGCCCGACTGGCGACTGGCCCGCGCCGGCATGGCCCTGCGCGTGAGGGTTTCCGGGGATGCGAAGCTGCTGGCCCTGAAGGGCGACGACGGTCCCTTCGAGCGCTTCGAGTACGAGGCCCGGGTCGAAGGGGATGCGCCGCAGCTGGACGCACTCCCGCCTGAGGCGCGCGACCGGCTGGACCCGGCCCTTGGCGGCGCCTGTCTCGTTCCGGTCTTCCGGTCGCGGTTCGAGCGAAGGGCTTGGCGGGTTGGAGACGACGACTGGGAGGTGGAGGTCGCCCTGGACCGCGGGACCCTCGAAGCCGGCGGTCGGCGGGCCCCCATTCACGAGGTCGAACTCGAGCGGGTGCACGGGGAGCCGCGGTGGCTCTGGGCCCTTGCGCTCCGCATCCTCGACGACGTCCCCTTCCGGCTGCTGCACCGGAGCAAGGCCGCCCGGGGGTACGCGCTGGCCGCCCTCGCTCCCGATGCGCCGGCACTACCCGCGCCACCCGTGGCGTCGAGTGACCGGGGCGACCGACCCGCGCCGCCGAAGCACCGGAGCGACCCGGCCGCGGCGGCGACCCGGGCGCCCCAGGGCCGGCCGCGAGACGCCACCGACGCCGCCGCCTGGCTTCGGCAGGGGCTTCGCGGCGAACTCGCCGTTCTGACGGACCCGCGGTTCGAGGGAGCGGGAGATGGGCCGCGTCCCGACCCTCGTCAGGTACACCAGGTGCGCCTCGCACTGCGGCGCATCCGGACCCTTCTCCGGACCTTCCGACCCATCCTCGATCACGCGCCAGGGCGCACGCCAGCGCCCACGGCAGAGCGCACGCCAGGGCGCACGACGGGGCGCACGGCAGGGCGCACGGCGGCTGGGGCCTCCCGGGGTGACGAGGTGAAGGGCCTGGCTTCGGGGCTCCTGGACGATCTCGGCCCGGCTCGGGACCTCCACGTGTTCCGAACCACGATCCTCGCGCCGGTGCTCCATGCGCTGCCCGCGAACGCCGAGCTCGCGTCGCTCGGGCGCGAGGTGGAGGCGGGGCTCCGCGAGGCGGAAACGGAGGCCGCCCGGGCGCTCTCCGGACCCGACATGACGAGGCTTTCCCTGCTGCTGGCGCTGGGCTCGGAGCCGCCTTCCGGGGCCGAGGTCGGGACATCCGCCCCCGACGCCCGCGCCTTCGCGGCGGGAGCGCTCCTGCGGCTGGACCGGCGAGTACGACGACGCATTCGCACATCGTCGAGGAGGGCGGCCCGCGACCTGGCCGCGAACGCCGGCCACCCGGCAACCCCAGGTGCATCCCTTCCCCACTGGC
>JBJHBX010000131.1:0-7258 GCA_050485725.1 Gemmatimonadales bacterium
TCGAGCATGGCAGGCCATGGCACCTTTGGGGATCCTCCACACCCCCGCCGCCACGGCGGCCGCACCTACGCTGCGGAGGAATCCCAGAGCTCGGATGACCGCCTCAGAACTCATCGCCGTCGCGGCCCCGATGTCCTCCAAAGACCAAGGGTCAGAGCCCGTTCCCAGCACGGAGAGTGTCTCGCGGGCGCCGATGGGGGCATGACTCCACATCTTCCCGAGGGCATGCCGAAGCCCCAGCAGATCCGGTGAAGCGAAGTACCCATCCGGGGACTGAGACTCGTCTCGAGGAGGGGGCGAAAGCACGATAATCCCGGGGTTACCTGCGGACCAATCGAGGAGTTTGCCCACATCCCAGGCCGGCCGCGAAGGGTGGCTGGCACTAGACAGGCGCATTGACTCATCGGCACCAAGCGGTTCAAGAAGCAGGTGAACGACTAAGTCAACATGATCCGCAATATGGTCACTCAGCGTCGTGGATGCTGAATCCTCATCAACCACAACAACAAATGTCACCGGCGTCGGGTCATGTTCTTCTACAACCCAAGATATCACATCACGAGAATCCTGGTCGATATGCCGGACGTTATCCAGAACGGTAACTATTCGACCCCCGCCTCCCCTTGAGCACAGTTGCTCACCAAGTGCCATCGCATAGCTGTGGAACGGGAAATTGCCTGACGCCCGAGAACCACGAACGATGGGCCCGTCGTCGGTCTCGCAGGACTCTCGGTCGGAACGAACGGATCCGAACCGTCGGCCAAGGCGTCGCGAAAGCAACGAGAACGGACGGGGGGGCTTGTCGGGGCAGCCGGACAGGTCCACAACGCGCAGGCCATGTCCTTGCGCATGGAGCCGGGCCAAGCGGCCCATGCATGTTTTCCCCGCACCCCATTCGCCCCGAATGAGTATGGCGATCCTCCCGTCACTCCGCCCTGCCTCCACCACACCCCTGACAAGGTCGACCTGGGACGCTCTCCCCACGAGTCCGTGGGGCGACCTGCGAGTCCCTGCGCGGGTGACATACGAGCGTCTTCTTGAGCTGACCAACTTGTCGAGCCTCCCCCAAAGCTCCTCGGTCTCCGGCTCTGGTTCCCAGTCCGGGTCGAGGAGGCGGGACCGCTCCTCGAAGTGGCGCATTTCGGCCTGGGCCTCCGCGAGCCGACCGCAGGCGGCGGAGGACCGCATCAGTCGTCGAAGGTGCTCCTCGCAGTGGGGGTCGAGACGAAGCTGCAGGCGGGCCAAGCGACCGACCTCGGCATAGTCGCCGCCCTGGTCGGCCGCGTGAACCGAGGCCGCAAGCCGCCTGCGCACCTCGGCACGCTGCTCCACGCGCACCTCGGCCAGCCACTCCTGGAGCGGCTGGGTGGGTTCGGCAGACAGGTCCGACAGGAAGCCCCGGTCGAGAAGGTCCAGGCAAGTCGGGAACGCTCCGGCTTCGAGAGCCGAGCGGAACGCCTCCAGGTCCGTGGCGGCGATGCTGGGTCCAAGCCGGATCCGCATGTCCTCGCCATCGAGGATGTCGGGGTCGCCGGCCTTCCGGCGGGTACTGAGGAGGAGCTGGGCGAGTCGTTGTCGACGATCCGCGCGGGTGCCGTCGGACCAGAGCAGATCGCACGCCTCCTGCCGGCTGGTGCCCGCACGGTCCCGGGAGCCGAGCACACCCATCAGCAGAGCCTCCATCGGCGAGAGCTGGATCAGCTCCTCGTCGGCGATCAGCGACGGGCCCCCGAAGAGCTGGAGCGTGAAGACCCGGTCACCACGGGATTCGTGAGAGGACATCGCGTGCCTGGAAGGGGAGGAGGCGGACCTGGTGGCAACGCCTCCCGCGCGTGTCCCGGCAACTTCAGGTGCCAGCTCGTTCCCGGCAAGCCTCCCCCTCCCCGCCCGAGTCCGGAGCCTCATGCCGCCTCGTCACTCCGCTCCGCTCCGGGGTCGCCCACCCCCTCGGCGTCATGAGGCTCCGGTCCTCGGTCGGATGTCCTTCCCGCAGGAGTGAACCCCCGCAGCTCGCACTTCAGGTGTCCCCGGTCCCATTCGGCCCTGAGCCAGCACTCGAAGATCCACTCCCATCCGAGCCGCTCCCTGACCAGGGAGGGCCTGGCACCGATCATCCGCTCCATCTGGTTGCTGAGGGTGAAGCCGTCCGGATACCCGAGGGTAAGCGCCACCTGGCAGAGAGTCTGGTCGGTCGTCTGCAGAACGGCACAGGCACGCAGCACCCGGAAGAACTGCAGCCATCGCGACGGAGCAGGGAGTCCACGGTCGTGGAACCGTCTGCCGAGGGCCCGGCGCGACAGGTACACGCTGCGCGCGACCGACGCCAGCGTCTGCAGCTCGCCCGAGAGCTCGGCGATCCTCCGGATCAGGCGTCGCGTCTCCTGGTCAGGTCGGAGCCCGCGCCACCAGAGGTAGTCGATGACGTCCCCCGGCAGGAACGCCGGTCCCTGGCGCAGGAGCGCCCTCAGCTCTCCCGGATCGGGCACGGGATGATGCGGCAGAATCCCGAGCGGCCGTGCCTCTTCAACCAGCTCCAGCATCCGCGAGCGGAACCGGGGGATCCGATCGGAGGGCGGCAGGAGCGCCAGCAACGGGAGTCCTCCGGGCCTCGACGCCGCCCGCTCCAGGTGGGCCACGGAGTCACCCGATGCGAGGTTCCAGACCAGTGCCGCACCCCTGAACGCCCGGGGATGCCCCGGGAACTGCTCGTCATCCGCGAGGGGCAGAAGGGACCCGTAGGGGGGAGCGAGAAGCGAGAAGGCAGGGAGTGGCGCGGCGGGCATGGGTAGCCTCCTGGTCGAGAGGGTGATCGTTACCCGACCCATTCTCGGCTCCCGGGATCAGGAACCCATCAGCGGCGGAAACGGGCCCGCGGGGCACCCCCCGCCTCTGGCCTGCAGGGGAAGGTCCGGTTAAATCTCCAGCGACCGATCCCGCCCCCGGAGAGTGGATGTCCGCGCCCGACGCTCCCCCCATGGACCAGGCCATCTCGTCGCTTGCCCGCGAGCCCCAGCAGGCCCGCAGCCGCAGAACGCTCGAGCGGCTGCGCGACGCCGCCTGGACTCTTCTCGAGGACGGGGGCCCGGAAGCGGTCACCGTGACCGGCGTCTCGACGCTGGCCGGGGTCTCGGTGGGCTCGTTCTACGCCCGCTTCGAGGGAAAGGACGAGCTCCTCGGCCACCTCGAGGCCGTGGCCCTCGCCGCCGGGCTCAAGAGCTGGCGGGAGGCCGTCGAGCGCCCCGAGGTCGACATCCACGATCTCGTCCGGGAGGTGGCGGCGCTCTACCGAAGCGGCCCGGCGCGCCGCCTCCTGCTCCTGGCCCGGGCGGATGGACGTTCCCCGAAGCGCCTCGAGGAGCTTCAGCGCGCCGTGGCCGAGTCCCTTGCCGAGCGTCTCCCCGAGCCCGATGGGGGCTCTGCCCTCCTTCGGGCCGCCGCGCTCTCGGTCGCCGCCCGGGAGCTGGCACTCGCCTTCGCGAACCGGAGGGAAAGCTGGCTCTTCGCCGATGGGCGGCCCCGACCCGACGAGCCGGAAGAAGCCATCGTCCGAGCCCTCGCCCCCCTGCTTCGGGGTGAGGCGACCCCCGACCCGGAAGAGGTTCCGGCGGGTGAGCCGACTGCGGAGAAGGGGCCAGAGGCACCGCCCAGCGATGCAGCGGAGAGGGCGCCCGACGCACCGGTGACCGACGCGGCGGAGGTGGCGGGTGAGCTGGCGGCGGAGCCGGAGACCGAGCCCGGGCTGGTGGCCGAGCCGGAGCCTGGGTCCGAACCCGAACCCGACCCTGAGACCGACCCCGAGCCCGGATCGGACGAGGACGCACCGCCCGCCGTCGAGCTTTTCGACGTCTGGGGCTGAGTCGCGGCCGGGTCATCGAAGGGCACGAGGCTCAGTCCCCACCGACGGAATCCGACACTGCAGTCGAGGATCCGGATCGATCCCGGTCCGCCGTGGAGCCCTCCCTCGCTCGTCAGCACGACCCGCCCCTCACCGGCGAAGGCCACGGCCTCTCCCTGGGGCTCGCGCAGCGGCCGCAGGTTCAACCGCGCACCCGGCAGGGCACGGAGCAGCGGCCCGTCGGCATCGACATCGTCGACGAGGTGGAACCGGAGCTCCTGGTAGTCCCGGATCGCCACGACCCATCCGCCGCCCTCGAGGGGCGCGGCGGCCGCCCCCGTCGCACCCCCGACCGCAAGCTCGCCGAGCCGCGCGGGGCGCCGGCCGAGGCGCTGCACGAGGACGGCCTCGACGCCGGCGCCGTTCCACCGGCCGGCTGCCGGCACGCGATGGACCTCGACGGGGTGGTTCCGGCCCTTGGTCACGAGGAGGAAGGTCTCGTTCGAGAGGAGCGCCACCGCCTCCACGTCTCGAGGCCCATGGGGGAGGCGAACATCGAGGCGATCGGCCGGATCCGACCGGGAGGCGCCGGGCGCCGGCTCCCGGACGCGGTAGAGCTGGACCCGTGCCCGTCGCTCGAGGTTGTCGCCCGTGTCCGCCAGGTAGAGGCATCGGCTGCCCCGTCCTGGCCCGCCGGCTTGACCGCCGAGCCGGACCTCGGGGGGACAGGGGCCGGCCGCCATGTCTTCCCAGTCCACGTTTGTCGCCCCGTCCACGCGCACCCGGTCCAGGAGGCGACCCTCGTCCGACACCCGCAGGATCTCGGCCGGCCACCCGGAGTCGTTGTGGGTCCAGAAGGAGGGCCCATCGCCCGGAACCGACGCCGGTGCGACCCCGGAGCTCTCCCGCGCCTCGGACGGAAGCGGGTGGGCGTGGCTACGCTCCACGCAGGGAGGCGCACCGACCAGGGCATGGCCGGCCCCGCATCCGGCGGCGAGCGTCCCGAGCGCCGCGAGTGCCGCAACCACGACCCGGGGCCCCGCGGTGCCGCGGGCGCCGGTCGCGGGGACGGGCATCAGCTCCCCGGCGGCGCTTCCCCGACCCGACCCCCCGCGCGCACGTCCGCGACCATCTCGCGGAGGGCGGCCTGGAAGTCCGAAAGCGCGGGCGCGCCCTGAACGGGGAACCCCTGCACGATGAAGGTCGGCGTTCCCCGCACACCCAGCTCGGTGGCGGCGCGGTTCGAGCGTTCGATGCGCCGGATCACCTCCTCTCCCCCCACGCACTGCTCCCACGCCTCCATGTCGGCACCCGCCGCCTCGGCCAGCTCGCGGAAGATCGGCTCGACCTCGGCGCCGGAAGCCTCGATCCAGCGGCTGCGGTTCTCGAAGAGGAGATCCCGGATCGAGGGAAACCGGCCCTGCTCGCCGACGCATTCCCCCGTGATCGCGGCCAGGTTGCCGTTCGGGAAGCCCCCGATCGTGATCGGGATGTACTTCCACGCGACGTCGCCTCCCTCCACGAACTCCCGGTGCAGCGCCGCGTAGGACTCCAGGTGGAATCGCTCGCAGAAGACGCACCCGAAGTCCGAGAACTCGACGATCCGGACCGGGGCGTCGGCCACGTCACCCTCGTCGTAGCCCATCGTGGCAAGGTCGATCTCCTCGGCCTCGCCGGGCTGCGCCGGTGCGGGAGGGGGAGCGGCTGCCGCATCCTCCGCGGGCGCATCGCCCCGGTCGGCCCCGCAGCCGGCGAGGAGGAAGGCGCCGAGAAGAAGGGGCACGAGGCGCCCGGAACGCCCCGGGAAGGCCGAAGGGCCGATCCGGGCTCCAGCGGAAGGAGAGGGGGTCAGAAGGCGCAGCATCGGGGTTCCTGCCGGGTCGAATGAGGTGGGGGACCGCCCGGACGCACGATGCGGGGCGGCCCCGAAACTTGCCCCGACGGGGACCCCGCGTCCACCGGGGCCCTCCGATCGGCAGCTGGCGCCGGGCGCCCGGCACGGGCCCTGGGCGCGCGGGCTTCAGATCTCGAACGAGCGGAAGAGGCGCTTCTCCTCGTCGCCCTCCAGGTGCGCAACGACCTCCAGGAAGGGCTCGAGCCCGCTCCCCTTCAGCTTCTCGCGAAGGAGCTGGTCGAGCTGGAAGACACCCGCCGAGTTGTTGATCGTGATGTCGATGCGGACCGGCTTCGACTCGCCCGGCCCGAGGGCGACCTGCTCCACGGCCGCCGCCGAGACCGAGTGGATGCTGACGGAACCCGCCTCGAAGGGGATGCGGGATCGCCCCTTCGCCATGTCGAGGGCGTCGGCAATCCGCACGACCCCCGCCTCGATGGTCAAGGGCCGCCCGCCCGACCGGTGGCCGATGATGGCGTGAAGGATCTCGGACCGGACCACCGCAGCCGTGGCCGGTTCGGGGTAGAGCCGTGGAAGAAGGTCCTTCAGCAGGTCGTGGGCAAGGAAGAGCGAGTAGGACTCGTGGTCGGTCCGATGGATCGACATGCCCGTATCGTGGAGGAGCGCCGCCATCGCGACGATCACCTCGGCGTCTTCCGGGGGGAGCCCGTACTGCCGCGTCACCGAGGGCTCGACCCCGCCATCCACCAGGAGCCGAAGGAGGCGAACGGCCAGGTTCATCACGATCTTCACGTGGACCGGGCCGTGGTCCGTCATGCCGAGTCGCTCGATGGCGGTGACGTTCGCGGCGATCCAGAGCCCGTAGAGGTCGTCGTTCGCGTTGACCCAGTCGAGCGCCTCCTGGAGGCGTGGATTGTGGCGGACCGGGACCCGCATCTCGAGACGTGGTTCGAGGCGCTCGGCCATGCTGCGGGCCGGGGCGTCGGGAATCCCGTGCTCCTCGGGGGTGACGTCGTCGGGGTTTCGACTCGATGGACTCACGGAGAGGGCTCCGGCTTGGGTGGTGGCTGGGTCCGGTTGCGGAGGCGCCGGGTGGGCTCCGGCAGTGGTGCTGCGCCGTCGCGGATCACGACGGTCCCGGTGATCCTGTCGTGGATGGCCTGCCGGTTCGCATCCCAGAACACCTGTGCGAAGCCGAGGAGCCCGGTGGCGAACCCCGCCGCGTACCCCCCGTAGCGCTCGAAGGCACCCCAGAGGGAGATCGGCTTCCGGTCGAGGCGCACCACGCGCAGGCCCAGAAGGCGCTTTCCGGGGGTCTGTCCGCGCCCCCAGGACAGGAAGGCCGAAAAGTACAGGGCACCCCACCCGAACCCCAGCCCCAGGTCGTCGGCGAGGTTCCTGAGGAAGGCGCGGAGACCCCCCCCTCCCCCGCCAGGCGAAATCTCCGTGCCGGAGGCTGGGACCGGGTTCCAGCCCTCGCCGAACCCCCACCCACGCCCCGCCGACAGGATTCCCCACGCCGCCAGCACGGTCACGAGGAGAACGAAGGCGCCCAGGCAGCCGAAGGC
>JBJHBX010000132.1:0-7201 GCA_050485725.1 Gemmatimonadales bacterium
CGCGGCGGAGCGGGACAGGTCGGGCAGGGGAAGGGAGCATCGCGGAGATCCAGGTCGAGATCCAGGGCAGGGTGACGCCGCGGGTCCGGCGATGCGTCGAGGCCGTTCCACGCGGCGAAGTGGTATTGCGCCAATAGTACACACTCCCCCATGTCGCCGCCAGCGATCGCCATCGTATCATCAGGGACCCCTGCCATCCTGAGCCCGAGGCTTCCCATGCGCCCGCCCGCCCACCCCGTCTCAGCCCTTTCCCTGCTCCTGCTCGCGCTCGCCGCCGTGGCGCCCCTGGGCCTTTCAGCCCAGGAATCCGCCTCCCGCTTCTCGCCGGCGCTCGTCGACCACCCGAGGGTCGCAGAAGCCCTCGCCTGGCTCGAGGACAACTTCGACGCCCAGGTCGAGGAGTGGATCCTGATCAACGAGATCCCCGCCCCGTCGGGCATGGAGGAGGCCCGGGGCGCCTACGTGGCCGAGCAGATGCGGGCCCGGGGGCTCGAGGTCTCCATCGACTCGATCGGGAACGTGACGGGTGTCCGCCGGGGCACCGGAGACGGCCCCACCCTTGTCTTCGCCGCGCACATCGACACGGTGCACCCCATCGACACCGACGTCACGGTGAGGCGGGACGGCGACATTCTCCGGGCCCCCGGCATCTTCGACAACTCGGCCTCGGTGGCGAACATGCTCGCGGTGATCCGTGCCCTCGACGAGGCCGGGATCGAGACCGCCGGCGACCTGGTCTTCATCGGAACCGCGCAGGAGGAGGTCGGGCTGAAGGGGATGAGCTACTGGCTTGACGCGAACCCCGGCGTGACCGACATGCTCGTGGCGCTCGACGGCGGCCTGGGTGCGATCTCGTACGGGGCCCTCGGCATCTACTGGACCCGCTATCACTTCCTGGGCGACGGCGCCCACACGAACCAGTCGGCGGGGCGGCCCCACCCGGTGCGCGCACTGTCCGATGCGGTCGGCTCGATCTACGAGCTCCGCATCCCCGAGGGGCGCGGGGGTGCCGTCTACAACGTGGGCATGCTCGACGGCGGGAGCATCTTCAACGCGATCCCCGAGCGGGTCTCCTTCACGATGGACCTGCGATCGGTGAACCCGGTGCTCCTGGACTCGCTCCAGGCCGAGATCGATGCGCGGGTGGCCGCCGCCGCCGAGGCCCACGGCGTCCGATTCGAAGCCGAGCTCGTGAACCGGATGGAGGCCGGGGGAACCGAAGACCAGCTCGCCGAGCGCCGCCGGCACCCGCTCGTCGTCACCGCCGAGGAGGTCTACGGCTTCCTCGAGCTGCCGAACCGCACGGTGGCCTCGGGCTCGACCGACGCGAACGCCGGCGTCGTGCGCGGGATCCCCTCGATCTCGGTGGGTCGGTCCTTCGGCGGCGACCAGCACACCCTGTCGGAGTGGTCCGACGTGCCGAGCGCGCTCCCCGCCACCCGGGCAGCGCTTCTCCTGGCGGTCTCCCTCGCGGGCCTCGCCGATCCGCCTCCGGTACCCTGACGGGCCCCTGCTCGCCGCCCGCGACGCCGGCGCCCGGTCACCCCTCCGGGTGCCAGCGGGCCATGTGCTCGGCGTGGGTCCGGAGGTAGGCGCCCTCCCGGTAGTGCCGGTCGTAGAAGTCCGTGTCCAGGTGATGCGCCTGCACGAACCCCGGGAGCATCATCGTGGAGCGGGTGCCCGGGAACTTCCCGTGCTTGTCGTGGATGTACCGCGCCACCTCGGCCATGCACGCGACGAAGTCGGGGTCGTAGGGTGCCACGGTGCCCTTGACCCCCGCCGCGTCCCGCCAGGGGCCGGGGGTGGCAGGATCGTACGCGCCGCCGGGGCCGAACTTCCGCTCGACGAAGAGCTCGACCGCCTCTTTCATGTCGGTGTGGAAGGGGGGGCAGAGCCCTTCGAAGACACCCTCGAGTCCCACGGCATTCGGGGTCAGCCACCCCTCGTTCCGGGTGGCGCGGAAGCCGAGCCCCTCGATCCCCTCGTCCGAGCGGGCGCCCAGCGCGGTGAGCCCGTCCATGCCGTTGAAGTACAGCCCCCCGAGCCCCATGGCCTGGAGTGCCAGCACGATGTTGTGACCCATGAAGCCCAGCTCCAGGCAGATGCACTCGCCCACGTCCGCCAGGAGTTCACCCAGCGGAAGGCGCCGCTCGGGGTCGAGGAGGCCAGACCGGAAGAAGGGCTCGAGGTCGCCTGCGGGTTCGCCCGTGTCGTGGTCGACGACGGTGACGCCGTGGCGGATCATCAGCGCCAGGAGCCCCAGGCACTCCTCGCTCGCATCCCCCACCGGCATGAAGAGGGTCGATCCGGGGCGGTTCGCCCACCAGAGGTTCGGGGGAAGGAGATGCGGAGGTGCCGAGGGCAGGTCGAGGCGCCCCTCGCGCACCTTGCGGGTGGCCTGCCTGCACCCCTCGAGCACCGCCTCGAACCCGTCGGCCCCCTCGGCGAGCGCCTGCATCGCGGCGGGCCGAAGGTCGCGTGTCAGCGTGCAGTAGCAGCCGTCGTCATCGGTGAAGAAGAGCGCCGGCGTGCCGATGCCGGCGGCGGTGGGGGCCGTTCGGCCCGTGTACCGGACCGTGAACTCCGCGTGGGATCCGGGGATGCGGGGCGTGAAGGGCACCCCCAGGTTCCAGCCGGAGACCCCGGTGGCCGCCGCGACGAGCCCCATCTGCTCCGTTTCCGTCAGCGGGAGCGGGTCCCGCTCCGAACGGAAGGCGAGGGGCCCCGAAGGCAGCTCCATGCCCCAGCCGAACCTCCGGGCCCGTCTGCCGAAGAGGGCCTCCACGAGGGGGAAGCCCAGGAGCGCCTCGATCGTGGATGCGTCGTGACGCTCGGAACGGTCCGCCATGCCGGTACCTCCGGATCCCGCGAGTCATCTGCCCCTTCACCCCACCCCATCGACCCCTTCCGAGGATGCGGGGGGCTGGGGGCTGCATGCAACCCGGAGTCGGAAACCGCCCGAGGTCGGGGATCCTGCGGAGATCGCCCCGGGGAGCCCGGCGCGAGGGGACCCTGTGCGGACTCAGCCGCCCTCGGCTTCGATGCGAACCGCACGTGCGAGCTTCACGAGCCCCTGCTTCCCCTTTCTGAATCCCCACCGCTGGAGACCCCGGAAGGCCTTCACGGCGATGCCCACTCCGCCCGCCGCCGCCACCGCGGCGGGGAGCGCAACCCACAACCCACCAATGGCCCCCGCGCCGAGGAGGCCGGCCAGGAACTCCACGGTGCCGGCGCCCACCGCCGCCCCCCCGCCCCCTCCGAGGGCACCGGTGGTCGCACCGAGAACCACGTTCATCGAGCGATCGTAGGTGGGCGCCCGGAGCAGGAGAGCGGTGCCTCCGCGTTCGGGTCGCACCGCCGCCACGACGACCCGGGCGTCGGCCAGCTGGAGCTGCCCGCCGAGTTCCCCTTCGCCGGACAGGGCAGAGGCCGAGCCCAGCCGATAGACCCGTACGGCTTCTCCCGACTCGTCGTCCCCGAACGCATCCTCGAGCACGAGCGGGAAGTCGGGTCGCGCGACGATCCGGTCCAGGGCCGACAGCACCTCCCCGACCGGGGCCGATATCCACTCCTCGACCTCGACGCCCGCAACGTCCTCGACCAGGAGGCGCATCCACCGGGCCATGTCCGTCGCGCCGTGAAGCTCGTCGGCGTCGGCCAGCCGGCGCTCGGCGATGGCCGTGAGGACGGCGGCGCGAGGGATCCCCGCCTCTTCGGCGGCGCGCACCACCTGGGAGAGGGGGAGACCGGTCTCCCCGGCCACCGGCCCAAGTCTCCGCTCCGCAGCAACGGGCCCGGCGGCGAGCGCCGCCCGATCCCGCTCCGCCTGGATCTCGGTGGCCCTGCGCCAGACCGCACGGGCCTCCTCGTCGGCGATGCGAGGTTCGCGTGGATCGGTCACGGCTCTCCTTCGGTGCGCTGGCGGTCCCGGCGACCCCGCCCGGATTTCGACGTCGCGCCCGTCACGACGCGCTCGCCCCCGGGTACCCTGCTTCCCCTACATCGAAATGGTATACGGGAACCAGCTCGAAACCGGCTGGCCGTCGCGGCGGGCGGGCTGGAAGACCCACTGGGCCGCCTCGGTCATGATCTGCTGGTTGAACCGGCGGTCCGAGGTGGGAGGATCGAGGCGGGTGGAGTCGGCCACGACCCGTCCCGCCTCGTTCACGAAGACCCAGACCTGGATTTCCTGCCCCCGCAGGCGGCTGTTCGTGGGCGGAATGATGAGTCCACGGGGCGTTGCCGGCACGAGGCGGAAGCGCCCCTCGTCGGTGGTGCCGCCGTCGCCCTGGCCGGTCCCGGTGGGAAGCCCCGTGTCGCCGGAGGTCGGCTCGGGGTCGGCGCCCCGGGTGTCGCCGGTGCCGGGCAGCGGAACGTCCGGTGGCTCGGGAGCGACCTCGGGGGTGGCCTCGGGCTCGATCTCCTCGATCTCGGGGGGGTCGATCTCGGCCGCCACCGGAATGGGGGGCGGGATCGCCGCATCGGGCGGGGCGGAGGAGAGCTGCACGGCGAGCATCGTCCCCTCGGCGGCCCGGTCGTCGTCGGCCCGGGGGCCGGCGGCCGAGAAGGGCGAGTCGGGCATGGCCGCCGGCGGCCCGATGAAGAGGAGCAGCAGGTGCAGGAACGCGGACACCAGGAGCCCGATCCGCCAGACCTTCCGCTCCCGCTCGCGCCGGTCCCGGATCGTCGCCGCACGCACCTCGTCCACCGCTTCCGCCGCAGGCGTCGGGCGGTGGGCGCCGCCGGCGTTCGGGTCGGTGGTTGTCATGGGGCTCCGCAATGGGCGGCGCGAGGGATCGGCCCGCAAGCGGGACCGTTCGGTCGCATCGAGAGAAAGAAGACGCTGGACTCAGCGCTATTGTACGACGAAACCCCGGAAGAGGTTTCCCTCTCCCGGGGTCCGGGTCGGCCTCAGGGGTGTGCCTCGATCAGTAGAAGCGGTACCCCGGCGAGGTGAAGGAGGCGGGCAGGTACTGGACCAGGAAGGGCCCGTACGCCACCAGGATCAGGACCACCGTGGCGAGGATCCACCACCGGAAGTCGTCGAGCTTGACCTGCCATCCCCGGCTCGCGGGGGGCGTGGCGGTCTCGGTGAAGGGGAGGTCCGTCGGCCCCGCGCCCTTCCTTCCGAAGAAGAGCGTCGCCGCGAAGACCGCGAAGAAGAGCATCCCCCCGATGAACATGAGCGTGCCTCCGAAGCCGGTGAGCATGCCGGCGAGCTCCCACGAGGGCTTTCCGTACGTCGCCTCCAGCATGTTCGTGCGCCTCGGCATGCCGTCGACGCCGCCGGAAATGAGCCCGCGCGCCATGACGAGGACCCCGACGAAGTAGACCCACTGCGAAACCAGCGCGAGCCCCTTTCCGACGAGCTCCCGCCGGGTCAGGTACGGGATCAGCCAGAAGGCGATTCCCATGAACGACATCGTCACCGCCGAACCCACGGTCATGTGGAAGTGCCCCGGCACCCACGCGGTGTTGTGGATCGACTGGTTCATGTTGTACGAGGCGTTGATGAGCCCCGTGATCCCGCCCAGCGTGAAGGTCAGCATGGCCAGGATCTGCGCCACGAGCGCCGGGTTCCTCCAGTCGAGCTTCACGAACCAGTCCACGAGCCCCGTGCCGCCTCGCCGGCGCCCGGCGATCTCCAGCGCGTACATGACCGAAAAGGCGGTGACCATGCTCGGGAAGAAGACCCCGAAGGTGAGCCCCGCGTGAAGGGTTTTCATCGACACGCTGATTCCCGGGTCCGTGTACTGGTGATGGAACCCGGTGGGGATCGAGAGCAGGAGGAACATCACGAACACGACGCGGGTGAGCGAATCGCTGAAGAGGACACCCCCCGCATGCTTCGGCACCATGACGTACCACGAGACGTACGCCGGCAGGAGCCAGAAGTAGACGATCGGGTGCCCGGAGTACCAGAAGAGGGTCCGCGAAAGGAGCGGGTCCGAGTGCTCGATGAGCCCCAGCGACCAGGGAATCAGGAGCCCCACCACGCTCACCGCGATCCCGATCGAGGCCAGCGTCCACATGGCATAGGTCGCCACCGAGATGAAGGCCATGAGCGGGATGCGCTGGCCCGGGTTGTCCTTCCGCCATCCGCGGAGCGTCACCATCAGTGCGAAGGCCGTGATCCAGGTGCTCACCACGAGGAGCGCGAGCCCCAGGTAGTAGCTCCAGTGGGCCATCAGCGGCGGGTAGAAGGTGTAGAGAACCGAGGCCTGCCCCGTGAACATCGCGTACGAGGCCAGGACCACGCCCAGCGCCATCGTCACGAAGATCGCCCAGAGGAAGCGGTCGTTCACCGGCCTCCCCAGCGCCCGCGACGTCGTCAGCGACAGGAAGCCGTTCGCGAAGGCGAAGGTGAAGACGATGGCGTTCACGACGCCGTGGACCGTGAGGCCCTGGTAGTAGGTGCGCATCCCCGGGAAGTACTGGAGGATGTCGACCTTCGCGTAGTTCAGCGCCTGTCCCAGCCCGTTGATGATCCCGATCAGGAGGGCGGCGAAACCCAGGATCACCATGAAGAGAATGGCGCGCCGGTGCGAGTCCGGCAGTTCGAAGCCCGAAGGCTGTGCCACCACCGGCGTACTCATGCCCGCACCTCCCCGTCGTCGGTCCCGGTCTCGGCATGGGCCTCGGCGTCGGCCTCGGCCGGGTCGTCGTCAGCCTCTCCAGGCGCTTCGTCCTCCTCCGGCTCCGGGGCCGGCGGGGCCTCGGGCCTCCACCCCTCCTCCTCGACGATCACGGTCGCGTACATCAGGTGATGCCCGGCGCCGCAGTACTCGTGGCAGATGACCAGGTGCTCGCCGGGCTCGCGGAAGACCGCGTTCACCCGGGCGATCTGCCCCGGAATCATCATGAAGTTGACCTTGGTGCCCTCGACGTGGAATCCGTGGATCACGTCGGTGGCGGTGGCAATGAAGGTCACGTTCGCGCCTGCGGGGACGCGGATCTCCCTGGGCTGGAAGGCCCACGCGGACCCGAGCGCCACCACCTCCCACTCGTTCTCGCCGACCTGCCGGACCCCGGGCGCATCGAAGGGCGCCGTGGTGCGGACCTCGCGCGGATCGACCTCGCCGACGCGGTCGGGAAGGTGCATGCCCAGGCCGAAGGCCGAGTAGAAGAGCGCCCCCAGGAAGAGGACGAGCATGGTCGCTGAAATGATCAGGAAGATCTTCTCGATCTTCTCGGCGGTCAT
>JBJHBX010000133.1:0-7196 GCA_050485725.1 Gemmatimonadales bacterium
CTGCCCGACCCCTTCCTCAGGCGGCTGATCCTGGCGTGCATCGAGAAGCTGCCGGAGCGTCCGAGGGAGGCCCTTCGGGCCCGGATCGCCCGGGGCCACCTGGACGACGACCAGGCCCTCGCCGCGGAGGTCGGGATGAGGAAGAACACCTTCCTCCAGAACATCGTTCGGGCGCGGCGCCATGTGGCGGAATGCCTGGCCGAGAACGGAGCCCCCCTCGAAGAGGTGCTGCCATGAACGGAAACGACGGGCGCGCGGAGGAGGCCGTCCTGGTCGAGGCGGTGCTCTCGCCCCGGCGGGCACGGGACGCCAGCGGCCGGCTCGGGCCGCCCCCCGAGTGGTGGGACCTTCCGCCCGAGACCCTCGAGGCCGTCTACCGGGCGCAGCTCGGGGCGCGGGCGCTGGAACGCGCGCTCGACCCGCGGGGGCGGAGCGGCACGGCGCACGCGGTCATGGCGCGGATCATGGGCCTGGAGTGACGACCGCTACGGCCACCTCGGTGCGGCCGTCGCGACCTCCTCCGGCCACACCACGACCTTCTCGCCGTCCTGCCACTGGATGAAGACGCCCTGGTTCGCCACCTGGTATCCGCGGTCGTCCACCGCGAAGGGTCCGAAGACCGTGGTGGTCTCGAGGGCGAGAAGGGTGTCCCGGAGGGCGTCCTGGTCCAGGCTCCCGGTGCGCTCGACGGCCTCGGCGAAGAGGCGGCAGCTGCCGTAGGCGCCCGCCGCGTGGAAACTGGGCATGTCCCCGAAGGCGGCGCGATAGGCCTCGACGAAGGCATCGTTTCCGGGGTTCGGCAGGCTCGGCTCCCAGGCCGAGAGGCCGAGGACTCCCTCGGCATCGGGGCCGAGGGCGTTCACGAACTCCTGCACCGCGCCCGATGTGCCGAAGACGAGCTCCCCTCGCCCGGCTTCCAGGAGCGCCCGGCGCACGAGGATGAAGTCCCCGAGGGCCGACGCGGCCATGGCCACCACCTCCGCATCTCCCGCGACCGCGCGGGCGATGATCCCCGAAAAGTCGCTCGTGCCGCTGGGGTAGCGGTCGTCCATGACCACGGTCATTCCCCGCTCCGCGGCCCGCTCCGCCGCGCCTGCGGCGGCGGCCCGGGGGAAGAGGGCGTCCTCCGCCAGGATCGCCACGCGCTCGAGGCCCCGCTCCGCCGCCATCTCGATGACCCCCGCAAGGAAGAGTTCGGCGGGCGGAAGCACCATGAAGAGGTGGGTTCGCCCCTGCTCCCAGATCGAGGTGGTCGCCGCCAGCGGCGAGACATGGACCATGCCATGGGCCTCCGTGACCGGCGCCACCGCCTCGGTGAGGGTCGACCCGTACGGCCCGAGCACGGCGTCGACCCCCTCCTCGGTGATCAGGCGTTCGTAGAGTGCGATGGCGGTGTCCGGGTCGGAGCGGTCGTCGTGGATCACGAGCTCGAGCGGCCGCCCGAGCAGGCCGCCCGCGGCATTCAGCTCCGCCTCGCAGAGCCGGTATCCGTTCCGTGCCGGGACCCCTTGTGTGGCGAAGGTACCCGACTCGGACATCGTCGCACCGATGCGGATCGGGTCGGAGGGCGTCCTGTCGTCCGCGCATCCGGTGGCCAATGCCGCGACCGCAATGCCGGCGACGAGGACTCGGACGAGGGGGCGTGGGCGAAGGCGGCGGGCCGGAGGCATGGCGTGTCCTGTTCGTGCGAGGTGCGTGAGGCGTGGTCTGGATGGCGTTCAGTGAAGCTCGGAGCTTCCTCCTGCGCTGCGCAAGCGCGCCCTCTCGCAGCCGGGCGCCACGCGCACCATTCTGGTGCATACTGAACGGTTGACAGCCCCCACTCGGGGCCCGAATCTTGCGACCAGCTGTCTCCGTCATCGTTGAAGATGGCGCATCCTGGCGCAGGACGTCCCCGCGTCGGTGCGGTACCGGAGGGTCTCCCTGCCGTCTCGAGGCAACGCCGGCTCCAGCTCCTCTCCCGAGTTCTCCCCGTCCCGACATGCCCGCAGCAACGCCGCACCCGGATCCGCAGTTCGATGCCCTCCAGCAGGCGATCCTGGACCTCCGACGGGGGACCGGCGACGCCCTCGATCGGGTCTTCACGCTCGCCTACGACGAGCTCCGGATCCTGGCCCACGCGCGGCTCACGGCGAACCGATCGGACACCCCGATCCACACGACCTCGCTGGTTCACGAGGCGTACATGCGGGTGCGGCGGTGCAACGCCGATGTGGCATGGGCGTCGCGCGAGCACTTCTTCGCCTTCGCCTCGAAGGCGATGCGACACATTCTCGTGGACCACGCGAGGCGGCGGGCGGCCGTGGTCCGCGGGGGCGACCTGGACCGGATCACGCTGACGACCCGGCTCGAAGGACCCCTTGGCGCCGCCCCCTGCCCCATCGACCTTCTCGAGCTGGATCAGGCCATGTCGCTCCTGGGCGAACGCGACCCGCGCCTGGAAACGGTCGTCGAGTGCAGGTTCTTCGGCGGCATGACCTCCGAAGAGACCGCCGCATCGCTCGGGGTGTCGGTCCGCACCGTGGAACGCGACTGGCTCCGGGCCCGGGCCTACCTGAAACAGCTGATCGCGGCATGATGCCGGGGGTGCGCCCATGATCGGCGAGACCCCGCGTGCCCGGCTCCTGATGGAGCGCTGGGAGGAGATCGACACCCTCTTCAGCCGCATCATTGGCCTCCCCCCCGAGGAACGCGACGCCTTCCTGGAGCGCAGCTGCGAGGGCGACGCCGAGCTCGAGGCCCTCCTGAGAGACCTCTTGGGGGGTACGGAGAGCACGACGCAGGGATTCCTCGCGAGCCCCGTCGACGCATCACCGATCCAGGAGCTGTTCCACGACGAAGCCTCCACGGGCTCCCTGACGGGCTCTCGCCTCGGTCCCTTCGTGCTGGGCCCCATGCTCGGCAAGGGTGGGCTCGGGGTCGTGTACCGGGCCGACCGCGTGGAGGGGGGCTTCGACCAGTCGGTGGCCGTCAAGTTCGTGCTGAACGCCACGGGTCCCGACGTGATCCGGAGGTTCGAGCGGGAGCGGGCGATCCTCGCTTCCCTGGATCATCCGAACATCGCGCGCCTGCTCGACGCGGGGTCCACGGACCAGGGCCGACCCTTCATCGTCATGGAGCTGGTCGACGGGGTGCCGATCACCCAGTACTGCCGGTCGGCCCGGCTCGAGGTGGAGGCGCGCGTTCGTCTCTTTCTGAAGGTGTGCGATGCGGTGGCCTCGGCACACCAGCGCATGGTGGTGCACCGCGACCTCAAGCCCTCGAACATCCTGGTCACGGACGCAGGGCATCCGAAGCTCCTCGACTTCGGGATCGCGAAGCTCCTCCCGCGCGAGGGCGCCGCCCCGGGGGAGTCCGCGACCGAACTGACACGGGTGGGGCGCGCGGCCTTCTCGCCCGCCTACGCGAGCCCCGAGCAGGTGATGGGAGCGCCCGTCACCGCGGCGTCCGACGTCTTCCAGCTCGGCGTGCTCCTGTACGAGCTCCTGGCCGGGATTCACCCCTTCGCGCCCCCCGGAACGAGCCCCGCCGACCTCGTCCGACGGGTGAGCGAGTTCGACCCCCCGGACCCGAGCCGGGCCACGGCGCCCGACACTCCGGACCCCGTCGTGGGCGCCCGACGCTCGAGGAGTCGGCTGCGGGGCGACCTCGACACGATCATCATGAAGATGCTCCGGAAGGAGCCGGACCGTCGCTACGCGTCCGTTGCAGAGGTGATCGAGGACCTCCGGAGGCACCTGGACGGGCACCCGATCCGCGCCAGGCCCCACGGGGCCGGATACCGCCTGTCGCGCTTCGTTCGGCGGAACCGGGCGCTGAGCACCGCGGTGGCCATGGGCACGCTCGTGGCGGTGGTGGGGGTGGGCGCCCTGTTCGCACACAACGAACGGCTCCAGCAGGAGCGCGACCGCGCCACGGCGGAGGCCGCGCGGGCCGAGGCCGAGGCCGCACGGGCCGAGGCCGCGACAGCGTTCCTCCTGGAGCTGTTCGAGGCCGCCGGCGACTCGGGCACCCGCGACACGATGACCGTGGGCACCCTGCTCCGTACCGGAGAGGACCGCCTCGAGGCCGGCCTCGTCACCCAGCCCGCGCTCCGGATCGAGCTGCTTGGCACCCTGGCGAGCGCCTACCAGCGCCTCGGGCTGGACGGCGCTGCCATGGATCTCGACGACCGGCGGGTGGAAGCCGCCGTCGCCGAGTTCGGGCCCGACGACCTGAGGACCGCCTCGATCCTCCTGGATGCCGGGATCGAACGGTCCCGTGCGCGCCACTGGGCTCGGGCGAGCATTCACCTCGAGGCCGCGCTCAGGATCCAGCGGCTCCATGCGACCGAACCCCTGGACGAGGCGAGCCGCCGCCTTCTCGGGGGCACGCTTCGTCCCCTGAGCATGGTCCGACGGGAGCTCGGCGACACCGACGGGGCGCTCGCCGCGGCGGAGGAAGCCGTCGAGCTGATGCGGCCGATCCCCGGGCGCAGGGGGGAGGACCTGGCCTCGGAGCTCGTGACCCTCGGCCTCGCCCTTCGCGGGCAGGAGAGCTACGACGCGGCGGAGCGGGTCTACCTGGAAGCGATCTCGATCCACCGCGGCCTCGAGGCTCCTCGCCCGGTCCCTCTCGCGCAGGCACTCCTCAACTACTCCTCACTCCTGCGCGCCATGGATCGTCCCACCGAGGCCGATCCCCTGCTGGCCGAAGCCCAGGCCCTCGTACGTCCACTCGGGGAAGATTCCGAGGCGCTGCGCGACGCGATCTACATCAGCCGGGCAAGCCTCCTCGGCTCCCTGCGCCGGCTCGACGACGGGCTCGATGTGACCCGGGAGTTCGACGCCCGCGTGCGCGCCGAGTACCCGGAAGGGCACTGGCGGGTGGGCCGAAGCACCCGCATGATCGGCGAGGCCTTCATCTTCGCCGATGACTGCGCCTCCGCGGAACCCTACCTGTCGCGCACCGTGTCCATCTACACCGAGGCGCTGGGCTGGGACCACCTCTGGACGGAGGGGAGCCGGGCGCTTCTCGCCTCCTGCCTTCCCCCCCTCGGGCGTTCACGCGAAGCCGCGGACGAGCTGAGGGTGCTCCTGCCGGCATTCATCGACCGCGAGAACCCGCCCGAGGACCTGGTCGAACGCATGCTCGAGGCGAAGGCCCTCGCCCTCGACGCGCTGGGCCGTGCGGACGACGCGGAGGTCTACCGCGAACGGCTCGAGATCCTTCGCAACCTGGGGATGCACGCGCTCCAGGAAGCGATGGCCCGGCCGGCCTGAGGGTCGGCGGGGTCAGCGCACCACGAGGAAGACCTGCGTCGTCCACAGGGCGTCGAGCCCCTGGAACTTCCCGCGCCGCACCGCGATCCCCACGTGGGTGAAATCGGGGCTCAGGAGGTTGGCACGGTGCGCCGGGCTCTCGAGGAGTCCGTGGAAGAGCCGCGAAAGCCCCTGGCTGTGTACGCCGACGTTCTCCCCGACCCTCTGAATGGGGGGGATGAGCAGGTCGTCGAGCCGCTGGTGGCTCACCGTACCCGCCCGGATCTGCGCCTCCGTCCATTGCTCGGCACGGCGCTGGGCCACGGTATGGATGCGAAGCGGCTGGAGTCCGTGCGCGGTCCGCTCCGCGTTCACGAGCGCAAGGAAGTCCCGGTCTAGCGGGGCCTGGCCGGCGACGGACGCGGGCTGCGCGAGCCAGGCGAGGAGCGCCAGGCAGAGAAGGCCCGCCGCTGCACCGCGGTGCGCGCGGGTCGCAGGCGATCCGACCGGGCTGCGGTCGGTGCCGACAGGGCGGGCCGGATCCCCGCGGCCCCGGGCTCGGGCGTGCATGTCCTTTCGGACACCCGGAACCTCGAAACGATCCCCCACTTCCCTGCCGGCACCTGGAGCGCGTCCGTCAGTCCTGCCCGAGGTGCCCCGGGGGCAGGAGCAGGGTGGCCCCGAGCCCGGCATGGTCCGAAGGCCAGAGCGACTGGCCCGCCGACCCCGTGAACCGGTCGCTGTCGGAGCCTCCCACCACCCGGGCGAAGGAGCCGCCCGCGAAGCCGTTCCCGCCCCGGAGGTTCCGGACCAGGACCAGGTCGAGGCGCTGGTCGAAGGTCGCGGCCGTCGGGTTGTCGAGCTCGGGATCGTGGCAGCAGGTCAGCCCCCCGTCGGGGTCGCCCTCGCGTGTCCAGACATCGAAGAAGCCCGCCGCGAGGAGCATCGGGTAGGTGGCGGTCTTCCGGTCATCAGGCGCGGAAGGGTTCGCCGCCGAGTTGAAGTCGCCGACCAGGATCACGGGGAGCTCCGACCCGTCGAGCCGGGCCAGCAGCTCGGCGGCCTGCGCTTCCTGTACCGGCGCGAACGACTGGATCTCGAGGTGGGTGTTCACGAAGCGCACCCAGCCCCCCTCGAGGCGCGCGTCCACCTCGTTCCATCCGCGGAAGAGGGGGATCCCCGCGGTGAACGCGGGGGGCGGCGAGGCCTGGAAGCGGAAGGATACGGCGTTCCGGGTCTGGATTCCCGAGCGCACGAGGATCGCGCTCGAGTCCTCGTAACCCACGAGGCGGAGCTGCCCGTCGATGGGGACCGGAAAGGCCGCCCGGGTGTTGCCCTGGCGCGTCACGACCTCGTAGTGCGCACCTCGCGCCTGGAGCTGGAGCAGGAGCACCTCGAGGAAGTCGACGAGCACGGTCCCGGGAAAGGCGGGAGGGGGCGCGAGATCGCCGATGGTGAAGGTGACGACCTCCTGGAGCCCCACGAGATCGGGGCCCAGGCGCACGATCTCGTCGGCGAGCCTGGCCGACCGGGCCGGGTAGTCGGTCAGCTCGATCTGGCTCCACACCTGGGCCGCGCCGGCCACCGGATCGGCGGAACTCAGCACGAGGCCGATGTCCCCGCCCAGGTAGAGGTTGCGGGTGAGAACCCCGACCCTTCCGGGAATGGCGGCGGCGGGCGGGGGCCCGAGGGCGGCGTCCGGCTCCGACGGGGGTGAGAGGGGACCCTGCTCGGCACAGGCGGCGGCGACGAGGGCCACGGCGAGGGCTGCGGCGATGCGGCGCATGGAAGGCTCCGGGATGCGGTCCGGGTCGTGAGGACGCGGACGTTTCCGGTCCTCGGCGGGAGAGGCTCTCCGCGCTCCTTCCAGCTTCGCCTGATCGGGGGGGTGGAGGACTGCGACCGATGACGTACGCCCGCCGCGGCGGCGACGTAGCGATGCGTTAGCCATCCACC
>JBJHBX010000134.1:0-7182 GCA_050485725.1 Gemmatimonadales bacterium
ATCCGGCCACGAGGATCACCGCGGCCAGGGGGACCAGCTTCCGAAGCTGTCTCATGGTTCGCGTCTCCATCAGAACCGGATCTCCACCCCGGCAGTCACCGTGCGGAACTGGGGGTAGATGAAGTCATCGATGCGCTGCAGGGGCGTGCCCGCTTCCGGGTCGTAGCCCTTGTAGTCGGTGAAGGTCAGCAGGTTGCGGCCGACCATGAAGAGGGTCAGGTCGTTCATCCGGGTCCGGGCCAGCATCCCGCTCCCCACGTCGGGGAAGCGGTAGCGCACCGTCAGCTCGCGGAGCTTCAGGTAGCTCGCGTCCTCGACGTACCACTCGTTGATCAGGTTCGCCGCATAAAGCACCGTGTAGTAGTCCGTGGTCTTCTTCAGCTCCTGGGGGCGCCCGGCCTGGTCGGTGTCGCCCGAGCGGAAGTACTGGTACATGCGCTGGTTCGTGCGGTTGTAGATGTCGCCGCCCACCTGCGCGTTCATCAGGCCGAAGACCGACAGGTTCCGCCACCGCGCATTCCACGAGAAGCCCAGGTTCGCGTCCGGGTTCGAGTTGCCGATGCGTCGGATCGCCGAGTTCCCGTTCTCGTCCAGCTCCAGGATCGGGAGACCCCATCCGTAGGTCCGTCCCTCCATGGAAGCGCTCGTGCCCCACTGGTGGTTCCGCCAGTTGCCGCCTTCGCCGACCCAGACCAGGAGTCCGTCGTCGTTCACCTGGAACTGGTTCGCCGGCACGCCGGCGGGGAGTTCGCCGGTACCGCGCAGGAACCGGGTGCCGTACATCGTCCCGATCGTCTCACCGGCACAGCGGAAGAAGGCGCTCGAGGGACCGGTCCGGAAGCAGGCGCGGTTGAACTCGGTGATCTCGTGGTTCGAGCGGTCGGCCACGAAGCCCAGTCGCAGGCTGAAGTCGGGGCGCTCGATGACCGCCGCTTCGACCGTCGCCTCCCAGGTCGTTCCCTCGACGGTGCCGGCATTCTGCCACTGGTTGTTGAAGCCGAAAGCACCGGGCAGGGGGATCGCGATGAGCTGGTCCTCGGTCCGGTTCCGGGCGTGGGAGAGCTGGAGCGAGTATCGGTCCCGAACGATCATGTCGAGGCCGAACTCCTGCTCGGTGGCCCGCTCCGGGCGAAGGAACCGGTTCCCCAGGTTCCCCTTCGTGACCCCGCCCCCCGAGGTGAAGCTGTAGGTCTCGAAGCGGTCACCGAAGTTCGGACGTCCGCCGGCGGTCCCGATGGAGTAGCGGAGCTTGAACTCGTTGATGGAGGGCCAGGCCCACCAGCTCTCTTCCGCCATGCGCCATGCGCCGGAGGCACGGAAGTAGTTGTGCCACCGCTCCTCCGGGCCGAAGAGGGAGCTTCCGTCGCGCCGTACCAGGCCGTCGAAGAGGTACTTCCCCTGGTAGTCGACGCTGGTAATGGCGAAGTAGCCCTGGGCGGTGATCTCCTGCGAGGATCCGCTCACCGACGGAATCGTTCCCGAGTTCAGCCCCGGGACCCCGGTCACCGAAAGCCCCGAGTTCGTGGCCGAGAAGAACTCGTTGTCTTCCGACTCGGTGAGTGCCCGGAAGGTGACCCGCCCCGAGAAATCGTTCCACTGCCCGCGAAGCTGGGCCGAGGTCGAGGCGTTGATGGCGGTGGTGGTTCCCGACCCGCGCTCCGTGATTCCCGCGGTCCAGGCCGCCACCACCGTCTTCGCCCCACGGGGGAAGAAGAAGCGCGGCGAACGGTCCGACCGGTCGTAGCTCAGGTTCGCATCGAGGGTGATCCATCCCGCCGGGTTCCACCGGAGCTCGGTGGCCGCCAGCGTGCGAACCCGGTCCTCCTCGTCGACCGAGGTCACGAGCTCATAGAGCGGATTCGGCGTCACGCCCTCGGGGTCGGGCTGGTAGATGTAGCGCGTTCCGTCGGGATCCGGCTGCAGCAGGTCCGCGTCCGGGGCCTGCTGGATCAACTGGAAGAAGGTGTCGCCCGGCAGGTTCTGGCGGTTCGAGCGCATGTGCGACCCGCTGAACGAGAACTGCAGGTTCGCACCCAGCCGGTGGTCCAGGTTCACACGCAGGTCCTCGCGGGTGAAGCCGCCGTGCTCGAGCACGACACCGGCGATGCGCTGGTTCGAGAACGAGGTGAAGAAGTTCGTGTCGTCGGAGTTCCGGGCCAGCGTCACCGAGTTCGTCGAGAACCGGCCCGGATCGAAGAACTGCTCCACGTGATCGATGGCCCCCCCGGGGTACGGCTGGTCCAGGAAGCGCTCACCCACCGGCCGCACCACCCGGTTCGCCCGGTCTACCGGGTTCCCGTTCGCGTCGAGGTAGTTCCCCTGCGCGTCGGCGATGTAGTGGTGGCTCCGGGCCCGGTCGATCCCCCGCGCGAGCTGGTTCACGCCGATCTCTGAGCGGGCCGTGATCCGCGTCACGCCCGTCTCCATGCCGGTTCCGCGGCGGGTCCGGATCTGGACCACCCCGTTCGAGGCCCGCGACCCGTAGAGCGACGCCGCGGCAGCGCCCTTCACGACCTCGATGCTCTCGATGTCGAGAGAGGAGAGATCCGCCGTGGATCGCCCGAAGGCCGAGGCCAGCACGACGCCGTCGACCACGAAGAGGGGCGAGTTCGTCCGGTTGATCGAGGTCGGCGTCCGCAGCAGGATGTTGATCCCGGCGCCCGGCTGCGCCGGCGTGATGATGCTCGCCCCGGCCACCTTCCCCTGGAGCGCGCTGATGGCGTTCGCCGGGGGAACCTGGAGCGCGTCCTCGCCCAGGCGGGCAATGGTGAAGGGCACACGGCGGGCCGAGGTCGGATCGGCGAGCCCCGTCACGACCACCCCTTCCAGGGCAAGCGCCGAGGTCCGCATCTCGAAGTCCACCGTCACGGTCCCGCCGTCCTCCACCCGGACGTTCTCGCGCTGGGTCTGGGCGTGCCCGAGCCGCGTCACCTGCACGGTGTAGAGCCCGGGGGGCACGTTCGCGATCGTGTAGTTTCCGCTCGCATCGCTGAGCGCCCCGAAGCTCGTTCCCACCACCACGACCTGGGCCGTGGCCAGGGGCTGGCCGGTCTGGGCGTCGATGACGCGGCCCCGGATCGTCCCGACCCGCGCCGCCTCGGTGGCCGCGGTCTCGCCGGTCACATCGACCGCGCCGGCCACATGGGCGGGCGTGTCGTCATGCGCCGCTGCAACCGTCGGCAGGAGCAGTCCCAGCGCGACCCCGAACAGGAGTCTCGTTCGCATCCAGTGCCTCCTCGCATCATGCGGATACGAACCCCCCCGGACATTCGTCCGCCAGGGTTCCGCCCGCCGTTGGATCTCTGTTCAGATGAGCGCCGAAGCTGCGACGCGAGGTGACCTTCTGTCAATGGATACAGTTCCGTATGCAATTCGTCGCTGAGGGCGGCCTCTTCCGGGGCTCCGCCACACGCCCCGCCCGGTCCCCCTCCGGTGCCCCTCCGGCGCTCCACCCGCCGCATCTCCCGGCCTTTCCCCGCACCCTCGGACGCCCGTAGCTTCCCCCCCTTCGCCGAGCACGCACCCAAGCGGATCACCCGAGGAGCGGGGCGCCGATGCAGGACTTCACCGTGCTGGACCTCTCCGTTCTCTTCCTCTACCTGGGGGGCGTGACCCTCTGGGGCGCCTGGCTTGGCCGCGCCCAGAAGGGTGGCACCGACTACTTCCTCGGGGGCCGCGACCTTCCCTGGTGGGCGGTCTGCCTTTCGGTGGTGGCCACCGAGACCAGCACGCTCACCTTCCTGTCGATTCCCGGCGTATCGTACCTGGGGACCCTCGCCTTCCTCCAGCTCACGCTGGGGTACCTGGCCGGCCGCATCGTCGTGAGCGCGATCCTGCTCCCCGCGTACTACCGGGGCGACATCGCCACCGCCTACACCCTTCTCGAACGGCGCTTCGGCACGGCAACCCGCCGCTTCACCTCGGCCATCTTCCAGGTGACCCGGCTCCTCGCCGACTCGGTTCGACTCTTCGCCACCGCGATCCCGCTGGCGCTCATCACCGGCTGGCCCTACTCGCTTTCGATTGCGGTCATCGGGGTCCTGACCCTCGTCTACACCTACTTCGGCGGGATCCGGGCAGTGGTCTGGGTCGACGTGGTGCAGATGATCCTCTACGTGGGCGGCGCGGTCGTGGCGATCGCGGTGCTCCAGACGCTGATTCCCGGGGGGTGGGGCGCGGCGCTCGACGCGGCCGGTGCCGAGGGGAAGCTCACCTGGCTCTCCTTCTCCACCGACCTGACGATTCCCTACACCTTCTGGGCGGGGCTCGTGGGCGGTGGCTTCCTCTCGATGGCATCGCACGGCACCGACCAGCTCATCGTGCAGCGGCTCCTGACCTGCCGGGACCTCCGCTCGGCCCAGGCGGCACTCATCGGAAGCGGCTTCGCGGTGATCGTGCAGTTCGTGCTCTTCCTGATGGTGGGGATCGGGCTCTGGGCCTACTACGAGGGCGCCCCCTTCGCCCAGTCCGACGCGATCTTCGCCACCTTCATCATCGAGGCGCTTCCCCCGGGGGTCACCGGGCTCCTCATTGCGGGTGTCTTCGCGGCGGCCATGTCGTCGCTCTCGTCGTCGATCAACGCCCTCGCCTCGGCGTCGGCCTACGACTTCTGGGCCCCGGTCACGAACCGCGAGGGCGACGAGTTCGCGCTCCTCCGAGCCGGGCGCGTCTTCACGCTGATCTGGGCCATGCTCCTCGTGGGCGTGGCGATCCTCTACATCCCCATGAGCGAGGGCGCGGCCGCCGTCGAGGTGGCGCTGACCATTGCATCGCTCGTCTACGGCGGGCTCCTGGGCGCCTTCTTCCTCGGCATCCTGAGCCGGAAGACGAACCAGGTCGGCGTGATCGCCGGCATCGCCACCGGAATCGGCGTCGTCACGACGCTCTGGGTGACCTCGACCTTCGTCCTCGAGCGCGTGCTCCTGGGGTGGCCCTGGTTCGTGCTCCTGGGCACCGTGGTGACAATGGTGGTGGGACGCGCGGTGTCGGGGTTTGCCCCTTCCGGGGATGCCACCGGCCCGGCCCCCGGCGAGGGGGGATCCGGGTGAGCGCCCCCGGCGCGGGTCGCGAGGCGGACCCGGCGGCTGCCCCCGTCGTGGTGGGCGTGGACGGCGGGGGCACCGGCAGCCGTGCGGTGGTGCAGGCCCTCGACGGCCGGGAGCTGGCCCGCGAAGTGGGAAGCGCCGCGATCGTGATTCCCGGCAGCGAGACCGCCTCGCTCGAGGCGATCCGGGACCTGGTCCGTCGTGTCCTGCGCCAGGCCGGGATCGATCCCGGGGCGCCGGCGACGGCGCTGGTGGCCGGGCTCGCGGGGGTCGGGCGAGAGGTGGACCGGGCGCGGATGGAGGCGCTCCTCGGCACCTCGGGGCTCGCCCTGAGGGTGGGGGTCCGGAACGACGGCGAGGTGGCCTTCCACGACGCCTTCGGGCGGGGCCCGGGGATTCTGCTCGTGGGCGGGACCGGCTCCATCGCGCTGGCGCGGCTCCCCTCGGGCGAGGTCCGGCGGACCGGCGGCTGGGGCGCCCTGGCCGGTGACGAGGGCTCCGGCTGGTCGCTCGGCTTGGCCGCGGTGCGCGCCACCCTCCGGACCCTCGACGGGCGGGGCGATGCCACCACGCTCGCCGACGTCGTGACCCGGGCGTTCGGAACGCGGGATCCGTCCGAGCTCGTGGACCGCCTCAGGACCGCAGCCAAGGGAGAGGTCGCCGCGCTGGCGCCCGAGGTGCTCCGCGCCGCCGACGCGGGGGACCCGTTGGCCGGGACGCTCGCCGAACGGGCCGCGCGGGCGCTGGCCGGCCACCTGCACCCCCTGGTCCGGGCGTGGCGATCGGGGCCGACCCGCCCGGACGAGGCTCCCGCCCCCCCGGGCGTGGCCCTCCTGGGCGGACTCGTCGTGCCGGGGGGGCCGCTCCGGAGCCGCCTCCTCCCCCTTCTCGAGGAAATGGGGCTCGAGGTGCGGGTCGCCCCTCCCGATCCGGCCCGGGGCGCAGCCGCGCTGGCCCGGGAGGAAGGGGCCGGCCCGAAGGCCTGACGCCTGTCGAAATGACCGTTTCCGGACCCCGGAATTTGCCGCTCTGGCAGTTCTCGACTGGCACGCCGCCTGCATTTTCACGGGAGCGGAGCCGCGGCCCGGCCCCCCGGGCCGCAGCGTTCCTGAACGTGAACACTGCAGCACAGGAGGCAAGACCATGGCCATCGTTCGCTACCGCTCCCGTCCGGGGAGCATCTTCACCGACATGGACCCGATCACGAACCGTCTCGCGCGGCTCCTGGACGAGGGCTTCTTCACCCCCGACCAGGCCCGCTCGGAGCGCCTGAACTGGCTCCCCAGCGTCGACGTCGAGGAGACCGACGACGCGATGATCCTGGTCGCGGACCTCCCCGGGTTCGACCCCGGAAACGTCGACATCCAGGTCGAGAACCAGGTTCTGACGCTGAGCGGCACCCGCGACAGCACCCGCGAGGCGTCCTCCGACGAAGGCGCCGAGGGCACGGGCGTCGCCACCGATGCCGAGACCGGCCGCCGGGTCCACCTGCGCGAGCGGAGCTGGGGAAGCTTCAGCCGTTCCTTCGCCCTGCCGCGCACGATCCGCACCGAGGAGATCTCGGCCTCGTTCGAGCGGGGCGTGCTGACCGTGCACATGCCGAAGGCGGCGGAGGCCCGCTCGCGGAAGATCGACATCCGCACCGGCGCCTGAGTCGGCGGGCTTCAGACGGGCTCCTGGAGCGCGCGATGAAGCGCCTCCAGGAGCCCGTTTCCGTTCGCGGCCCGCAGGGGACCGCCCCGGACCACGTCGTACGCCGTCCCGTCGGGCCCCGACCAGCGTCCTCCCGCCGCCCCGACAATGGCGAGGCCCCCGGCCACGTCCCAGGGCGCGAGCGTTCCCTCCCAGAAGGCGTCGAAGGTTCCCCGGGCCAGCCGGCAGAGGTCGAGGGCGGCCGCGCCGTCCCGGCGCACCCCCGAGCTACGCCGGAGCATCCGGGCGAGCTCGCCGACGTAGTCCTCGATCTCGTCAGGGCGCTTGAAGGGAAAGCCGGTGGCCACAAGGGAGGTCCTCAGGCTCGAAGTCCGGCTCACCCCGATCGGGGCGAACCCCGCGTCGAGCCCGGGGGGCGGAGGCGCCGGCGCGCCCGCGCCCTCCGCTCGCCCCTCCGAGCGCCCCCCCGCCATCCAGGCCCCGC
>JBJHBX010000135.1:0-7169 GCA_050485725.1 Gemmatimonadales bacterium
GGCGATGCGCGAGCTTCTCCCCTTTCCGGGGGTCCTTCACGCCGAGGGGGTGCGGGTGACCCCGGCCCGGGTCCACAATGGCCACCGCTGGCGGGACCTGCCGCTCCTGGGGTATCCGGAGGATGCGCGGCTGCGGGTGCTCCTCGATGGGGCGGGGCGCGTGCATCCGCCGCCCCACGGCGGGGTGGTGCTGACCGAAAAGCTGGGCGAGGTGCTCGGGGTTTCGGTGGGGGATCGGGTCCGGGTCACGCTCCGCGAGGGGCGACCGGGCGATGCCTGGCTCGAGGTGACCGGCATGGTCGACGAGATGTTCGGACTCCAGGGACACATGCGCCTCGCCGACCTGAACGCGCTGCTGGGCGAGGGACCCACCGTGTCGCAGGCGCTCCTGACGGTGGAGGGAGGACGGTTCGCCGAGCTCGAGTCGCGGCTGGCCGAGCTCCCGGCGGTGGTGGACGTGGGAAGCCGCGACCAGATCATCGGGCGGTTCCGGGAGCAGAGCGGCGAACTCCTCCTGGTGATGCAGCTCATCCTGACGGCCTTCGCCAGCGTGATCGCGGCGGGGGTGGTCTACAACAACGCGAGGGTGGCGCTCTCGATGCGGGAGCGGGACCTGGCCTCGCTCCGGGTGCTCGGGTTCACGCGGCGCGAGATCTCGTCGGTGCTCCTGGGCGAGATGGGGGTGCAGGTTCTCCTCTCGATCCCCATCGGGATCTGGGTCGGCATCCAGCTCTCGGAGGGGATCGCGGGATCGGTGGACCCCGAGCGCTACCGGCTTCCGGTGGTGCTGGGGCCCGGAACCTTCGCGTATGCGGTTGGGGTGGTGCTCGTCGCGGCGGGGGTGAGCGCGCTGCTCGTCCGGCGCCGCCTCGACCACCTGGATCTCATCGGTGTTCTCAAGACGCGGGAGTAGCGTGGCATGACCGATCGAAACGGGAATTCGGGTGGCCGGGGATGGGAGGCGCCGCCGTGGCTTCGCACCGCGATGCTGGCGGCGCTGGGAGTCGTGATCCTGGTGGCACTGGTCCTCGCGCTGGGCCCCCAGCGCGTGCCGGTGGACCTGGCCGAGGTCGCCCGGGGAACCGTCGAGGTGGCGGTCTCGGAAGATGGCCGGACGCGGGTGCGCGACCGCTACGTGGTCACGGCCCCGGTGGCGGCCACGCTCCGCCGCATCACCCTCGAGCCCGGCGACGGGGTCGACGAGGGGGCCGAGCTCGCGCGCCTCGACGGACCCGAGGCGGCGCTCGCCGACGCCCGGACCCAGGCCCAGCTCCGGGCGCGCCTCGGGGCCGCCGAGGCCGGGGTCGAACGGGCGCGGGCCATGGTGGAGGCGGCCGAGGCCGGGGTGGTCGACGCACGCGAGGAGCTCCGCCGCCAGGAGGTGCTCCTGGAAGGGGGGAGCGGGTCGAGGTCCGCGGTGGAGCGGGCGGGGGCGCTGGTCCGCGCCCGCGAGGCCGAGGTGCGCTCCGCCACCTTCGGGGTGCAGGCCGCGTCCGGCGAGGTCGAGGACCTGCGCCTGGCCCTGCAGGGGCCTGCGCCGGGGGCGGGGGGGAGCCTCGTGCTCCGGTCCCCGGTCGAGGGGGTCGTGCTCCGGGTGCACCGGGAGAGTGGCGGGGCGGTGGCCCCCGGAGAGCCGCTCCTGGAACTCGGCGACCCCCGGGCGCTGGAGGCGGTCGTGGACCTCCTTTCGGCCGATGCGGTGCGGATCGTGGCCGGCGCCGAGGCCACGCTTTCGGGCTGGGGCGGCGATGCGGAGCTCCCGGCCCGGGTCCGCAGGGTCGAGCCTGCCGGATTCACGCGGATCTCTGCCCTCGGCATCGAAGAGCAGCGGGTGAACGCGGTCCTGGAGCCGGTGGAGCCCGGCGGGTGGGCGGCGCTCGGGGACGGGTTCCGGGTCGAGGCCCGGATCCTGGTGGACCGGGCCGACGATGTGCTGCAGCTCCCGGCCGGCGCCCTCTTCCGGAGCGGCGAGGGCTGGGGGGTCTTCGTGGCCGAGGGGGGGCGCCTCCGGGAGCGCCAGGTCGAGGTCGGGCGCCGGAGCCAGGCCCGGGCCGAGATCGTGGGCGGGATCGCCGAGGGAGACCGGGTGGTCGTCTACCCGTCGGACCGGGTGGTCGACGGGGTCCGCTACCGGGAGCGGTAGTGCGGTGAGTTGGCCGCACCGCTAACTTTCGGGCGAATTTCCCTCCACCCACCCCATCGCGTTCCCGAGCGTTGCGTCTCCCCCGCGCGCGCCGGGGAAGATCGCACCATGCTCCTGGGCCACCGAAACCCCCATCTGACCTGCGGCCTCGTCGCCCTGGCGCTTGCCGCGGCGGGAGGGTGCAGCCCCTCATCCGGGGGTGACGCCGGAGGCGAAGGGTACGGCGCGGCCGCGCACGCAGTCCGCGGGGGCGAGTCCGCCGCCACGCCGGATCTGCGCCTGGACGGCGCCTCCGCCGAGGTGACGCCGGTCGGGCAGCTGCTCGCCGAGGTGTGGACCGAACGGGAGGGCCTCCCCCAGAACTTCGTTCCGGTCCTGGCCCAGGGTAGCGACGGCTACCTCTGGGCCGGAACCGAGCGGGGACTCGTCCGTTTCGACGGGCTCCGATTCCAGGTCTTCACGCCCGACACCGACCCCGGGCTCCCGTCGCCCTGGATCACGGCGCTCCTGGCGGAAGCCGACGGGACGCTCTGGATCGGGACCGGTGCAGGAGACCTGGTGTCGTACCGGGAGGGGGCATTCTCGGTCGTGGCAACGGGTTCGGAAGTGGGCTCCACGGGAGGCGTCCGGGCACTGGCACGTGGAGCCGGGAACGTCCTCTGGGTGGGGACCGACGGGGGCGGTGTGCGGACGTTGACGCTCGCCTCCGACGGGGCCGTGCGGATCCGGGAGGTCCAGACCCGGGCCGGCCCCACCGTGAACGCCATCCTCCCCGAGGGCGAGGGTGTCTGGGTCGCCGGCGTCCGGGGGGTGGATCACGTGGGTGCCGATGGACCGATCCCCGGGGCAACGCCGGGAGAAGTCGCCGACCTCGAGGACGAGGCCCGGGCGCTCCTCCTCGAACCCGATGGCACCCTCTGGGTCGGAACCGCGGGCTCCGGCGCACTCCGGTTCCAGGACGGCCGCCGCCTGGAACCGGGGGGCGAGGGCCGTATCCCGAACGCTCCCGTCTCGGCCCTGGTCCGGGACCGACAGGGCTCCGTCTGGGTCGGCACGAACGGCGCGGGGCTGCACCGGGTGCGGGGAGCCGACGTGGAGTCGCTGGTGGAGGGGGCGGGGCTTCCCGCGAACCTTGTTCGATCGCTGCTGGAGGATCGCGAGGGGAACCTGTGGATCGGCCAGACCACCGCGGGGCTTACCCGCCTGCAGGCCGGAAGCTTTGACTGGTTTGGGGCGCCGGAGGGGCTGTCGATGAACGTCGCGCTCGGCCTGATCGAGGCCGGGAACGGCGACCTCTGGGTCGGCACGCCCGGAGGCGGGGTGAACCGGATCCGTGACGGACGCGCGCGGCGGTTCTCGGTCGAGGAGGGGCTCGCGTCGGGCTTCGTCATGTCGGTGGCGGAGTCTCCCGACGGAACCATCTGGGTCGGCATGGTGGGTGGAGGCGTCGCGAGCATCCGGGGGGAGGTGGTCTCGAACCTCGGGCCTGCCGACGGACTTCTCGACCTCCAGGTCTCCGCGGTGCACTTCGACGACCGGGGGAACCTGTGGGTGGGCTACCGGGGCCACGGCCTCCAGCGGCTCCTCCCGGAGGACCCGGAGCACTGGACCGTCGAGGACGGTCTTCCTTCGGAAGGAGTCACCGCGATCCTCCACGACCGGGAGGGCCGCGTCTGGGCCGGCACGAGGGGCGGCCTGGTCCGGGTCGAGGCCGACGGAAGCCTCGTCGCGCTCGGGGCGGCCGAAGGACTCCCCCATGCCCACGTGCTGGGACTGTTCCACGACGCAGCCGGAGGGACCTGGGTGGCCACCATGGGGGGCCTGGCCCGGGTCCGCGAGGACAGGGTCTTCGCCTTCGGACCCGAACACGGTCTTCCCCGCCTCGAACCGATGTCGGTGGTCGAGGATCGGAATGGGCAGCTCTGGATCAGCACCAGCCAGGGCATCCTGCGGGCGCCGAGGGAAGCCCTCGACGCGGTGGCCGACGGTGCTGCCGACCGGGTCGAGGTACGCCACTTCACCCGGGCCCACGGGCTGCGGAGCGCCGAGGCCAACGGGGGGGTCCACCCGGCGGCATCCCTCGCCCGCGATGGCAGCATCCGGTTCCCCACCATGGCCGGGGTGGTGCGCATCGACCCGCGCACCTCGGACCGATCCCTCCCCGTGCCCCCGCCGGTGCTCGAGCGGGTGCTGACCAGCTCCGGCAGCTTTCCGCTGCACCGGGATCCCGGGCTTCCCAGGGGGGAGCGGAGCCTCGAGTTCGCCTTCGCCGCGCCGACCTTCGTGGCGCCTGAAGAGCTCCGGGTGCGCTATCGGCTCGAGGGGTTCGATCCCGACTGGCGCGATGCCGGGGGGAGCAGGATCGCCCGCTACACCAACCTCCCGCCGGGGGACTACAGCTTCATCGTGGAGGTGGCCGAGCGTGACGGACAGTGGACCGGAAACGCGGCGTCGGCGACGTTCCGGGTGCCGCCACATCCGCACGAGCGCCGGTCGGTCCAGGCCGGCGGGCTCATCCTGGTGCTCCTCCTGGCGGGCGTGGGCTACCGCATGCGCATCCGGTCCCTCGAAAGCCGCGGGGAAGAGCTGGTCCGTCTGGTGCACGAACGGGAGCGGGCCTCGTCCGCGCTGGCGCGAAGCGAGGAACGGCTGCGGCTGGCCATGTCCGCCGGACAGCTCGGAACGTGGGAGTGGAACCTCGACACCGACGAGGTGAGCTGGTCCGACGGCGTCCGTCGGTTCTTCGGGAACGGTCCGGTGTCGGCTGCGGTCTTCGGCGAACGACTGCGCGAGCGGCTCGCGGCGCCGGCCGCCGATGCGACGCTCGACCTTCTTCAGCGGGTCCGGGCGGGCGAGAAGGATGACTTTGCCATCGACTTCGAGATCCAGCCGAACGGTGCGGAGCCCCTGCAGGTGCAGCTCAGGGGGAGAAACCTCCCCGCCTCCGCACTCGAGCCGCGCCGGGTCGTCGGAGTCGCCGCCGATGTCACCGAGCTGATCCGCACGCAGCGGGAGCTCCGGGCCCGCGAGGAGGAACTCCGGCACGCCCAGAAGATGGAGGCCGTGGGGAGCCTTGCCGGGGGCGTGGCCCACGACTTCAACAACCTTCTCGCCGTGATCGGGATGAACGCGCGGCTGGCCCTCGACTCCATCGAGCCCGGTACCCCGGCCCACGAGGAGATCACCGAGACGGTTCGTGCCGCCGATCGCGCCGCCGAGCTGACGCGGCAGCTCCTGGCCTTCAGCCGGAAGCGGATCGTCCAGCCCGGTCCCCTCGACCTGAACGCCTCGGTGCGCTCGGTGGAGCGGATGCTCCGGCGGATCCTGCGGCCGAACGTGGACGTGGTTGCAGAGCTGGATCCCGGCCTCGGCCTGATCATGGCTGACGAGGGCGGAGTGGAGCAGATCCTCGTGAACCTTCTCGTGAACGCACAGGACGCGATGCCGAACGGGGGGAGGGTGACGATCCGCACGTGTCACGTACCCGGGATTCCTCGGGATGGCATCGGGGATGTCCCCGGAGAACCCGGCCCGGACCCGGACCCTTTCTTCCGGGAACCCCACGCGGTCCTGTCGGTCGAGGACACCGGGAAGGGGATGGACGCCGCCACGCTGGCGCGGGTCTTCGAACCCTTCTTCACGACGAAGGGTGTCGGCGAGGGGACGGGGCTGGGCCTGGCCTCGGTCTACGGGGTGGTGCAGCAGGCCGGGGGCCGGGTAGAGGTCGAAAGCGAGCCCGGAAAGGGCGCGATCTTCCATGTGCGCTTTCCCCTGGCTCCCGGGGGTGGCTCGGCGTGAGCGAGCTCGGCGCCGGGGGACTCGCGTTCGCGCTGGCCGGGGTTGTTCCATGGGTGCTTCTCGGCGCCGCGATGGCCTACGGGATCCGGGTTCCGCGGCCGCTGCCGCCGTTCCGCAGGGGCGAGGCGCCCCGGGTCGCGGTCATCGTGCCCGCCCGCAACGAAGCCCGCAACATCGAGCGGTGCGTGTCGAGCCTGGCCGCCCAGCACTACCCGGACTTCGAGATCCTCGTGGTGGACGACGGCTCGACCGACGACACCGGCCGCCTCGCGGCATCGGTTCCGCCGGGGAACGCGCGTCAAATCCGCGTCGTGCCGGGGCAGCCCCTTCCCCCGGGGTGGTTCGGGAAGCCGTGGGCCTGTGCCATGGGCGCCGCGGCGGTGGGAGGTGACCACCCCCCGGACCTCCTCCTCTTCACCGATGCCGACACGCGCCATCATCCGGAGCTCCTGGCCCGCTCGGTCGGCGCCCTCCTCGAGGACGGGGCCGATGCCCTCTCCCTCGTGGGACGGCAGGAAATGGAAACCTTCGGGGAGCGGCTGGTGCAGCCGCAGGTCTTCGCGCTGATCGGTCTTCGCTACCGCGAACTGGACCGGGTCATCGAGGCGGGGCGCTGGACCGAGGCCATCGCGAACGGCCAGTACATGCTCCTCGACCGCGAGGCCTACGAGGCCGTGGGTGGCCACGAGGCGGTACGGGGCGAGGTCGTGGAGGACCTCCGCCTGGCCCAGGAGGTCGTCCGAAAGGGAGGCCGGCTCACCGTGCGCGCCGCCGAGGACGTCTTCGTGACCCGCATGTACACGTCCCTCCGCGACCTCGTGAACGGCTGGACGAAGAACCTGGCCACCGGTGCGCGGCAGTCGGCCGTGGGCTGGTCGCGGATCGCACTGCCCGGGATCCTGGCCTTCGTCCTCGCCGCATGGCTCCTTCCTGCCACCGCGCTCGGCGTGGCGGCGGTCCTCCACCTCGCCGGCACGCCCCCTCCCCCCGCCTTCACCCTCTGGGCGGCGCTCGCCACGCTCCTTGCCACGGTGATCTGGGTGGCCGGCTACCGGAGGTTCGGTGCCCCGGCGGCGTACGCACTCCTGCACTGGGCAGGCGCCCTGGTGGTCGTGGTCATCGTGCTCCGGAGCTGGATGCGTGGAACCCGTCGCATCGAGTGGAAGGGGCGCCGCTACGGCGATGCGGGGGCCGCGGGAGAGGTCGCGTGAACGGGGCGGAACGCGCC
>JBJHBX010000136.1:0-7167 GCA_050485725.1 Gemmatimonadales bacterium
GGCCCCGGCCGCGCCCGCCGCGCCCCGCGCCGCGGTGCCGGCCGCCCCCCCGGTTGTGAGGGCGGGGGCCCCCGGGTACAATCCACCCGGTGCGAACGATACCGATGAATCGAGGGCCGGGACGGCGAGCACGACTGCGGGAACACCGGGGCCCCGGGCGCCGGCCGGCCGGGGTCGCTGCAGCTGCGATCCTTGCGGCCGCCGTCGTCGCGGCGCTCCCGGGGTGCGGGGCGCCGGTGGCGAGTCCCGACGAGTCCGACGCCGCCCAGGGGGCGCTCGCGATCTGGGCAGCGGCTGCACGGGAGTACCGTGAGCGCGAGGCGGGCTGGCCGAGCGCCCCGGAGGCGCTGGACCGGGTCCTTCTCCGGCACCCCGACGCCGGTGGCCTGAGCCTCCGCGTGCTTCGGGTCGACGCAATGGACGACGGAAGCCTCGCCATGGCCTTTGCCGCAAACCGGTCCGAGGCGCGCGGCGGCCGCGGGCCGCTCCTTCGAGGAAGCGTGGTCGTGAACCCGGTCGAGGCCGCGTCGCGCCCGGCGGCGATCATCCACTGGAGCTCGGGGAACTGGATCCGCAGCCGGTCGGGGCGGACGACCCTCGAGAGCTGTGCCCTGGGCGACTATGAGCGGCCCGCACCGGCGACCGGGGGCGGGGCAGGCGAAGGCATCGAGACACCCGAACGTAGTGAAGACGCCGCGACCCGCGGCTCCCCCCGATGAACCCACATGGAGACCCCGCGATGACCGACGCGATTCCCTGGCGCCCCGACGGCTACACGCAGCTTTCGCCCTACCTGGTCGTGGAGGGTGCGGACCGCCTGCTGGCTTTCCTCGAGAGGGTGTTTGGGGCCGACGCGCTCCGGAGGTTCGAGGACGACGACGGGGGGATCGTGCACGCCGAAGCGCGGATCGGCGACACGGTGATCATGGTGGCCGACGCCGTCGAGGGCTGGCCCCCGGTGTCGGCCCACGTTCACGTCTACGTGCCCGACGCCGACGCGGTCTACGCCGCCGCCCTCGAGGCCGGCGCGGAGAGCCTGCAGACCCCGGTGCGGCGGAACGGGGACCCGGACCGGAGGGGCGGCTTCCGCGATCCCAGCGGCACGACCTGGTGGGTGGCCACGCAGGAGGGCCCCGACCCGGATACGGCAGGACGGGCGTGAGGGCGCGACGCCTCCTCGCGCTGGCGGTCCTCGTCGGGGCCGCCGCCTGCGGCCCGCCGGTCCCGCAGGAAACCGTCGAGATCCTCCGCATCCTCCCCCACGATCCGGGGGCGTACACCCAGGGGCTGGTCTACCACGAGGGACGCTTCTTCGAGAGCACCGGCACCTACGGTGGATCCACGCTGCGCGAGGTGGATGTCGAGACCGGCGAGGTCCTCCGGCAGGTGCGGCTTCCCGACGACGAGTTCGGTGAGGGGCTTGCGCTCGTGGGTGACCGGCTCATCCAGATCACCTGGCAGGAAGGGGTCGCCTACGTCTACGATGTCGAGACCTTCGCCATCGAGCAGGTCTTCCGCTACGAGGGAAACGGATGGGGTCTCTGCCATGACGGCGAGGTCCTCTGGATGACCACGGGCGGATCGATGCTGACCCGCCGTGACCCCGAGACCTTCGAGGTGCTGGGTCGTGTCCCCGTGACCCTCGGCGACCGTCCGCTCTTCGAGGTGAACGAGCTGGCCTGCGTGGGGGACCACATCTACGGGAACGTCTTCCAGTCGGACCGGGTCGTCCGGATCGACAAGGCCACGGGTGCCGTGGTGGCCGAGATCGACGCCACGCCGCTCAACCCCGACAGTCGCCGGCCCGCGGACCCTGAAGCCGTGCTGAACGGGATCGCGTGGAACCCCGGGACCGGCACCTTCTACCTGACCGGAAAGCGCTGGCCCACCCTCTTCGAAGTGCGCTTCGTGCCGCGCTGAGCCTGCCCGTGACCGATCCCTATCGTCCCATCGACTGCGGGCTGCATGACCGCCTGCTTGCAGCGGCGACCCTGCGGCGGCGCGTGGCGCTCCGCTTCCGCGGGCCCGACGGCGCGCCGGTGGACGCCCACGACCGGATCGTGGACGTCTTCACCCGCGGGGGGGCCGAGTACCTTCGGACGGAAGACGGGGCCGAAGTGCGTCTTGATCGCCTCGTGGAGGTGGACGGCGTGGCCGTCGAGGGGGAGAGGTGATCACCCTGCGGGCCATGCGCCCCGCAGACGGACCCGAAGTGCTCCGAATCCTGGCCGAGGGGATCGCGACCGGAGACGCGACCTTCGAAACGTCGCCTCCTTCATGGGAGGCATGGGATGCGGGTCACCTGGAGGCGGGCAGGCTGGTGGCGGAGCGGGGCGGCGAGGTGCTCGGGTGGGCCGCGCTCTCTCCGATCTCGGGCCGATGCGTCTACGCCGGCGTGGCCGAGGTGAGTGTATACGTTTCGGTATCCAGTCGTGGAAAAGGGGTCGGGCGATCCCTTCTGCGGGGGCTGGTCGAGGCTTCGGAAGGGGCGGGGATCTGGACGCTTCAGGCCGGGATCTTTCCAGAGAACGAGGCGAGCCTCCGGGTGCATCGGCTCGAGGGCTTCCGCGAGGTCGGGCGGCGGGAGCGGATCGGCCGGATGGCGGGACGGTGGCGGGACGTCGTTCTCCTGGAGCGGCGGAGCCCCGTGGTCGGAGCCGAGGGGTAGGCGGGCCGGGCAGCGGAAGGAGGGCCCGGGCGTCGGGGGGTGCCTCCTCACCGTGGACCCGCCCCCACCCTGCGCGGATCCCCAGGTCCAGCACCGGCCACCGCCCCGGGTCCCAACTCAAAACTGTTGCCTTCCAAGGACTTCCCAACGTATCTTGCCCGCTCCCCGGGACGGGCGGGACCGCATCTCCTTCCCAGCCTTGCACACGGATCCTTCCCGGATTTCGGGCAGCAGGGGCAGATCACGAGTCCCCGTGAGTTGACCTCCTGTGTCCCGGCATCTCCAGCGGGAGTTGGGCATGCACGCGGTTCCGCCGGCGTCCTCCCTGCATGCGCTCCGACAGGAGTTCGAGGCCCTTCGCCCCGGTCTCTCCTCGCGTGTTGGGCCGGCCCAGGACGAGGACCGGGGTACCGTGGAGCTTGTCCGAACCGCCCACCAGCTTGAGTTCTCCGCTCTCTGCCTGTCCGGGGGCGGCATTCGAAGTGCGGCCTTCTCGGTGGGCCTCCTGGAGGGACTGGCCCGGCACGGGAGGCTCGGGACCTTCGACTACCTCTCCACCGTGTCCGGTGGCGGGTATGCCGGTGCGTGGCTGAGTGCATGGCGGCTCCACGCCGCGCGGAGCGACAAGGGTACGCCGCCCCCACCGGAGCCGTGGCCGACCTCTCCTCCGGTCGGAGGAGGGTCCGTCGAACCTGACCCACTCAGGCGGCTCCGGGTCCTCCGGAGATACCTGGCACCCCACGAGGGGGTGGCGTCCATCGACCTGTGGGTCGTGTTCGCAACCATGGCCCGAAACCTTCTTCTGAACTGGCTCGCCCTCGTCCCGCTCCTGGCGGGCCTTCTCCTCCTTCCCTATGTCTATCTGGCCCTGATCCAGGTGCTGGACCGGGGACTCGTGGACTCCGCGGGGTTCGACCTCTCGGCTCCGGCGACGTGGATTCTCATCGCGAGCCTGGCCTTCCTTTCCGCTGCGGTCCTCGAGATCGCGAGGGGTCTCCCTGGCCTTGGGGGGAGGGTCGCGTCGCAGCGGCGCTTCCTCGGGCGATGCCTCGCCCCGCTCTGTGTCGGCATCCTCGGGCTTCTCCTCTTCTGGGCCGTGGACGAGGTCCCGATCCGGTTGGGACCCGCGGTGGGGGGGGCGACGGCCCTCAGCCTTTCGCTGTGGGTGGTCGCGACCGTGTGGACGGAGCGACGCTGGCGGCCCCGGAGCTGGTCGGCTGCGGCGCTCGCGGGCGCCTTCACAGGCGCCGGTCTCTGGGTCCTCACGACGGGTGCGTTCGGAAGCGGTCACGCACTCACGCGCGGGTATGCCTCCTTCGCCTTTCCCCTCGTGCTCGGGATCGTGCTCCTTGCCACCGTGCTCTTCGTCGGGTTCTCGCGCGACGAGACCACGGACGAGGACCTGGAGTGGTGGGGGCGCTTCGGCGCGTGGCTCCTGGTGGTGGGGCTCGCCTGGCTCACCCTGGCGACCCTCGTGTTCTGGGGCCCGCTGGCCCTGGACTGGATCGCCCGCGAGGTGGCCGGAATCCGGAACCTGTCGAGCGGGCGACTCACGGCCATGGCGGGCCTCCTCACCATGGTGGTGGGGGGCGTCGTGGCCCTCGGGACACGGGCGCCGGGGTCCGGTTCGTCCGGCCCTGGCTGGTTGGCACGCCGGGTCACGTCGCTGGGCATCCCGGTCTTCGCGGGGCTCCTCCTGGCCTTCCTGGCCCTCCTGAACCTGAAGATGCTCCGCACGGTATCGAGCGGAGTCCTCCCGGTCGATCTGACCGTACACGCCCTCGTCGCCGAGATGCACCTGGTGGAATCCCTCGTGCTGGCCGTGCTCCTTGCCGCCTTCGGGGTCCTGGTGGCGGGTTCCCTGCCGGTCAATCGCTTCTCCCTGAACGGGATGTACCGGAACCGGCTGGTCCGGAGCTTCGTGGGCGCATCCCGCCCCGAGGCAACGAGGTCCCCCAGCCCCTTCACGGGCTTCGACCCCGCCGACGACGTTTCGCTCTCGGAGCTCGCCCCCCTGGGCCGACCCCTCCATGTTCTGAATGCGACCCTGAACGACGTCGCCGACCACTCCCTTTCCATGCAGGAGCGAAAGGCCCAGCCCTTCACCTTTTCGCCGTTGTACTGCGGCTCCTGGAAGCTGGGATATCGACCTGCCGCGGCGTATGCGGGGGGGCGGACGGAGGGAGGCGGGGTGAGCCTCGGGACCGCCGCAACCGTGTCGGGGGCCGCCGCAAGCCCGAACATGGGGAGCCACTCGTCGCCGGCGCTCACCTTCCTCCTCACCCTTTTCAACGCCCGTCTCGGAGCATGGTTCGGGAACCCTGGCGCTCCGGGGGACGGAAGCTGGCGCGACGCCGAGCCACGGTTCGGTCCCTTCCTCCTCCTCCGTGAGCTGGCCGGGGCCACGGACGAGCGGACTCCTTACGTGTTCCTTTCCGATGGGGGACACTTCGAGAACCTCGGCCTGTACGAGATGGTGCGACGGCGTTGCCGCCTCATCGTCGTGAGCGATGCGAGCTGTGATCCGCAATACCTGTTCGGGGACCTCTCGATCGCCATCCGGACGATCCGGGTCGACTTCTCCATTCCCATCGACTTCCCCGACGGCCTCCCGTTCGACGGATCCGGATCCGGACGGCATTTCGCCGTGGGGCGGATCGGGTATGCCGAAGCGGATGGACCCGGGGCCCCTCCGGGGGTCCTCGTGTACCTGAAGGCGACCCTCACGGGAGATGAACCGCTGGACGTGGTGAACTATGCCCGGTCGCACCCTGACTTCCCCCACGAGCCGACGGGGCAGCAGTTCTACACCGAGGCCCAGTTCGAGAGCTACCGTGTGCTCGGGCGGCATGCTGCAGACTCCCTCTTCGCGGACGGGGGGCCCCTTGCCCTTGCGAGGGAGCCGCAATGACGCGTCTCCGGCACTACGAACTCGGGGACTGCCTCGACCGGGGCGGGATGGGCGAGGTCTACCGGGCCCTGGACACGCGCCTCAGGCGGTCCGTCGCGATCAAGTTCCTCAAGGCGGATGCGACCCGGGCCGACCCCTCCGCCGCTCGACGCTTCCTGCGGGAGGCGCGGGCCGCCTCGGCGCTCAACCACCCGAACATCGTGACGATCCACGAGATCGGCGAAACGGAGGCAGGCGAACCCTACATCGTCCAGGAACTGATCGAGGGCCGGACGCTCCGGCCCCTGGTCGGCACGTCGCCGAGCCCCTCCGACGTGGTGAAGATCGGCCATCAGATCGCACGGGCGCTCGCCGCGGCCCATGATGCGGGCATCACGCACCGCGACATGAAGCCCGAGAACGTCATGGTGAGGGAGGACGGGCTGGTCAAGGTCCTCGATTTCGGGCTTGCGCGGCTGGGGCGACTGCGCGACGCCGGCGAGGATGCACAGGAGATCGAAACGGAGGTCGGCGTCTATGTCGGCACCCCGGCATACATGTCCCCCGAACATGCCTCCGACGAGGAGGTGGGTTCAGCCTCGGACGTCTTCAGCCTCGGCATGATGTTCTACGAGCTCCTCTCGGGCAGGCGACCGTTCGCGGGGAACTCGCCCCTCGCGGTTCTCGCGCAGATCCTCACGGCACCCCCTCCTCCCCTCGCGTTTCTCCGACCCGACGCCCCGGGAGCTCTTGTCGAACTGGTCCACCGCATGCTCGCGACGGATCCCGGCGAACGGCCGTCCGCCCTGGAGATCGAGCGCACCCTGGGCGCCCTCGTGTCCGGGACGCCGGAAGACCGGACCCCGACCCGCATTCCCGCGATCCGGCCAGGCGCGACCCTGGTGGTGGGCCGGGAAGCCGAACAGGAGCGCCTGCTGGCCGGGTACCGCCACGCCAGGGACATCTCGGGCCGGATCGTGGCCGTTACCGGCGAGCCCGGAATCGGAAAATCCACGGTGATCGATGCCTTCCTCGCGGAGCTTGGCCATCGAGGGGAGGGTCCGCTGGTCCTCCGGGGCCACTGCTCCGAGAGCCTTGCGGGTGCCGAGGCCTACCTCCCGGTACTGGAGGCTCTCGAAGCGCTGCAGAGCGGAGCGGCGGGAGAGGCGCTCGACGGGGTGTTTCGCGCAGCGGCACCGACCTGGTACGCCCAGGTGGCTTCCGGGGATGCGCAGGGTACCGGGTCGGAGGCGGAGGAGGCTGCACCCGCGGCCTCACCGGACCGGCTGAAGCGCGAACTCGGCACCCTCCTCGAAGAGCTTTCCCGGCATCGACCGGTGGTCCTGGTCATCGAAGACCTCCACTGGGCGGACATCTCCACGATCGACATGCTGACCCACCTCGCGGGCCGGTTCTCCTCCCTCCGCGTCATGGTGCTTACCGGCTACAGGCCTTCCGACATGGCGCTCTCCCGGCATCCCTTCCTCGGGGTACGCAACGACCTCCGGTCTCGCGGGGTTCTCGAGGAGATCGAGCTGGGGTTCCTGCTTCCCGAGGATGTGCAGGTCTACCTGGACCTTCGGTTCCCTGGGCACGCATTCCCCGCAGA
>JBJHBX010000137.1:0-7118 GCA_050485725.1 Gemmatimonadales bacterium
CCGCGCCCCGTGACCGGGAGGTCGTCGGCGGCGTAGCGCCATCCGTCGGGGAAGGCCACGTCGGCCCGTGGCACGTCGGCGGGGGCCACCGCCGGAGGTGGAGCGTCGGACGCCTCGCATCCCCAGAAAAGAACCAGGGGAACGAGGAGCGCGGGGAGGGGGCGGCGCACCGGGGGGCGGGTTCCACGAAGGGAAAGGGCTCGCATCGGGGTCAGACCGGGTTCGGGTTGGATCGGGGAGGATGGGACAGCAGCTCGAGCGCGGCGCCGGCCATGAGCGCGGCGCCCAGCGGGATCACCGACTCGTCGATGTCGAAGCGCGGATGGTGGTGCTCCCGGGCGTCGGGAAGGGCCGCGCCCAGCCAGAAGAAGGCGCCGGGGGCATGGTGGGCGAGGAAGGAGAAGTCTTCGGCCGTCATGGCGGCATCGGCCCGGGCGGCCAGCACCCCGGGGCCGGCCACCCGGACCGCGGCATCCCGTACCTGCCGGGTCACACCCGGGTCGTTCTCGACCGGCGGGTACCCGTCGATGAAGCGCACCTCGACCTGGGCCCCCTGCGACTCGAGCCCCCGGAACACCTCGACGAGCCCCTGCCGGAGCGCATGGCGGGTCCCCGGGTCGAAGTACCGGATCGTGCCCGAAAGCTCGACCCGATCGCAGACGATGTTCGAGGCGTGCCCCCCCTTGATCGTGCAGAGCGAGAGCACCCCCGGGGACTCGGGCGCGATGCGGCGCGCCACCACCTGCTGGGCGGCGAGCACCCCCTGGGCCGCGAGCACCAGGGCGTCGACCCCCTCGTGGGCGCGGGCGGCGTGGGCGGAGCGACCCCGAACCGTCACCTGAACCGTGTCGGTCCCCGCGAAGAAGGGGCCGGGTGCCAGGAAGACGCGGCCGCGCTCGAGGTGCGCCCCCACGTGGAGCCCGACCACCGCGTCCACCCCCTCCATGGCGCCCTCCTCGGCCATGCGGCGCCCCCCGCTCTTCCCCTCGGCATCCATCGCCTCTTCCGAGGGCTGGAAGAGGAGCCGGACCCGGCCCGGCGGAAGCCGCCCTTCCTCCTCGAGCCCCGCCAGGATCCGGGCGGCGCCGATGAGACCCGCCGTGTGGGCATCGTGGCCACAGGCGTGCATGACCCCGTCGACCTCCGAGGCGAAGCCGTGGTCGTTCGCCTCGTGAATCGGGAGGGCATCCATGTCGGCGCGGAGCGCCACCCGGGGGCCGGGTCCGCCATCCAGCTCCGCCACCACGCCGGTCCGGGCGACCCCGGTGCGTACCTCGAAGCCGGCGGCGGCGACCTCGCGGGCGGCAAGGGCGGCGGTTCGGTGCTCCTGGAACGAGAGTTCCGGATGGCGGTGGAGGGCGCGCCGGATCGCCACGAGCCCGGGGGCCAGGGCGTGGGCCCGCTCGAGGAGCTCGGCGAAGAGTTCAGGCGGAGGCGCGCCCCCGTGGGGGCCGGCCGCGCGAGGGTCGGGAGAGGTCATGCGTGGAAGATCCTGACGGGTTAGCTTCGGTCGTCGCGCCCGCCGGCTTCGAGGCGCGGGTGCCCGGAGGTGTCGGGTGCCCCGGAGCGAGCCGGGCGAACATATCATCGCCCCGACGACCCACGCCATGCTCGATTCCCGCCTCACTGAACAGCAGAACCCCCGCTCCCGCGACATCGACCGCCTCTCCCCCCTCGAGATCGTCGACCTCGTGAACGCCGAGGACCGGACGGTGGCCGAGGCGGTGGGGCAGGAGCGCGAGGCCATTGCCCTGGCCCTCGAGCTCGTCACCGCCACCCTCACCGGGGGCGGGCGCCTCTTCTACGTCGGCGCCGGCACGAGCGGGCGCCTGGGGGTGCTCGACGCCGCCGAGATGCCCCCCACCTTCGGCACCGACCCCGAGCTCGTGCAGGGGATCATTGCCGGCGGCTACGAAGCGCTGGTGCGGGCGCAGGAGGGGGCCGAGGACGACCCCGCGACCGGGGCCCGCGACCTCGAGGCCCGGGGGGTCCGGGCCGGCGACTTCGTGCTGGGGATCGCCACCTCGGGCACGACCCCCTACGTGCACGGTGCACTGGCCCGGGCCCGCGAGCTGGGGGCGCGCACCGGCTTCCTGCTCTGCACGCCGCCCTCCGACGAGCTCCGCGCGCTGCACGACGTCGTGATCGCACCCCTCACCGGTCCCGAGGTCATTACCGGGTCCACCCGGATGAAGGCGGGGACCGCCACCAAGATGGTGCTGAACACGATCACCACCGGCGCCATGGTGCTCGCCGGGAAGACCTGGGGGAACCTGATGGTCGACCTCCAGGTGACCTGCGCGAAGCTCGAGAACCGGGCCACGCGGATCGTGCGGGCCACGCTGGGGGTCGAGGCGCCCGAGGCGGTGGCCCTCCTCGAGGCCGCGGGGGGGCGGGTCAAGACCGCGCTCGTCATGGGCCGGCTCGGGGTGTCGCGCTCCGAGGCCGAGAAGCGGATTGCCGAGGCCGGCGGCCGGCTGTCGCGGGTGGCGGGGCAGGCCGGGCCGTGAGCGTGCGCCGGGTCGGCGGGCTCCTGTCGGGCACCTCGGTCGACGGAATCGACGCCCTGGTGCTCAGGGTCGAGGGGGACCGCCCCGAGGCGCTGGCCTGGCAGGTCGAGGCCTTCCGGACCTTTCCCTGGGATGCGGAGCTCGGAGGCGCCATTCGAAGCGCCATGACCCCGGGGGGTGCGGACGCGGCGCAGCTCGGGGCGCTCCACGTGGGGATCGGCGAGGCCTTCGCCGCGGCGTTCCTGGCGCTCCTGGACGAGGCCGGGATCCCCGCCGACCGGGTCGACGCGGTGGGCTCGCATGGCCAGACGATCTGGCACGTGCCGCCGGGGCCGGCCGCCGCCCCCGGCGCTGGTGCGCGCGCGCGTCCACCGGGGCGCGGCCACTCGCTCCAGCTCGGCGACCCGGCCACGCTGGCCGAGCGCACCGGGATCCCGGTGGTGTCGGACTTCCGCGCCCGCGACATGGCCGCCGGAGGCCACGGCGCACCCCTCGTGTCCTGGTGCGACCGGGTGCTCCTGCACCGCCCGGGAACGGGGCGGGCGCTCCAGAACCTCGGGGGGATGGGGAACGTGACCTTCCTTCCGCGCGACGGCAGCTTCGAGGGCGTTCGGGGCTTCGACACGGGGCCCGGGGTGGCGCTCCTGGACCTGGCTGCGCAGGCCGCCTCGGGAGGCGAGGCGCGCTGGGATGCCGAGGGTCGAAGGGCGCTCCGGGGCCAGATCGACGCGGCGCTCCTGGCCGATCTCCTGGCCGACCCCTTCCTGGTCCAGGCGCCGCCTCGCTCCACCGGGCGCGAGCACTTCGGCGAGGCCCGCTTCCGGGCCATCGTCGAAGCCGCGACGCCGGCGTCCGAGGGCGACTGGGACGACCTCCTGGCCACCCTGGTCGAGTTCACGGCCCGGACCATCGCCGACGCCTACCGGGCCTTCCTCCCGCGCGACCCGATCGACGAGGTGGTTCTGGCCGGAGGCGGCGCCCGCAACCCCGCCCTCGTGGCCCGCATCGAGGCCGCCCTCGAGGGGCTCCCGGTGCGGACCGGCGCCGAGGCGCTGGGCATCGACCCCGACGCCCGCGAGGCCGCGGCCTTCGCCCTCCTTGCCTGGGCCCACCTGGAAGGGGTGCCGGGCTCCCTTCCCGCGGTGACCGGGGCGCGCGGGCCCCGGGTGCTGGGCTCGCTGACCCCGGGCGCCGGGGGCCACGAAGCGCCATGAAGGGGCGCTGGATCGCCGCCGCCGGGATCCTCGTGGCCGTCCACCTGGCGGTCGTCGTCGCCGTGTCCACCCCCGCCCCCCATTCCGGGGGCGACAACGCGGCGTACCTGAGCCTCGGGGCCTCGCTCCTTTCGGGTGCAGGCTACATCGAGCTCTGGGATCCGGCCGAGCCGCCCCACGCCAAGTACCCGCCCGCCTACCCCCTCCTGCTGGCCCTGGCCATGGCGCTGGGCGCCACGACCTGGGGCGCCTTCAAGGCCCTGTCGGGGGCGCTCGTGATCGGGGCGGGACTCCTGGTGCTGGGGTGGGCGGGGAACCGCAGGGGCCCGGTTTTCGGGGGATGCGTGGCGCTCCTGGCCGTGGTTTCGGCCGGTTGGATGGAGGCGTCGCGCTGGGTGCTCTCGGAGCCGCTCTTCCTGGTGGGTGTCTTCGCCGCGGCCTGGGCCGCGGACCGGGCCGGGCTGCTGTGGGGTGTGCCGGGGCGCCGCGAGGGCGAGGGCGAGGTACCCGGGGCGCCCGCATCGGCATCGCGGGCGGCCCGTGCGCGGGCGCCCGCGCCTGGGGCTGCCGCGCCACCCGCTTCGGCACCCGGGGTCGCCCCTCGCACCCGCACCTGGTGGCTCGCCCTCGCGGCGGGGGGTGCTGCGCTCACCCTCTTCACCCGCACGGCGGGGCTCCCCGTTCTCGTGGCGCTCCTGGCGCTCCTGGCCTGGAACCGGCGGTGGAGGGCGCTCGCCGCCACGGGCGGGGGCATGGCGCTTCCGGTCCTGCTCTGGGTGCTCCGGGGGCGTGCGGCGGGAGAGGGGGCGTACCAGGACGAGTTCTGGCTCGCGAACCCCTACGACCCGTCGCTCGGCACCGTCGGGCTCGCCGGGCTCGCCGGTCGGGTCTGGACGAACCTCGAGCTCTACCTGGGGCGGGTGCTGGGCGGCGAGTGGTGGGGCGCGTTCGGGCCCCTGGAGGGGCGCGTGGCGTGGCTCGGCGTGGCGCTCGTGCTCCTGGCGCTCGCGGGGTGGGGGCTCCGGATCGCGCGCGGCCGGGCGGGGCTCGCCGAGCTGATCCTGCCCCTCTACGGCGGGCTCGTGCTCCTCTGGCCCCAGGTCTGGTCCGGAGACCGGTTCGTGCTCCCGCTTTATCCCCTGCTCCTGTTCTGGGCCGGGGAGTCATTGCTGCAGGCGGGCGGGTGGGTCGCCGCCCGGGCCGGGCGCCCACGCCTGGCGCCTGCATCGGCGCTCGCGGCGGCCCTCCTGCTCGCGGTACCCGCCGTGCCGGGCATCCAGGACAAGGCGGAGCTCGCAGGGTACTGCCGGGAGCTCTCGACCCTCGATCCGTACGTCTGCTACGGCGAGAGCTTCCAGGGTTTCCGGGATGCCGCCGAGTGGACCGGGGTGAACCTTCCGGCCGATGCCGTGGTCATCAACCGGAGGCCCCGGAGCTTCTTCGCCATGGGGGGACCTCCCGGGCGCGTCTTCCCCTTCTTCGAAGACGCGGCGCCCCTGCTCGAGCTGGCCGACGAGATCGGGGCCCGGTACCTGCTCGTGGACCAGGCCGACGGGATCTCGCAGGCCTACCTGCCGGCCATCGTCTTCTCGCGCCCCGAGGCCTTCTGCTGGATCGAGCAGTGGCAGGGCGGGGCGGCGCTCCTCGGGATCCTGCCCGCCGCGGAGCGGTCAGGCGAGCCGCTCGACGACGGTGCGGTGGCGCCCTGCGACCTCGACGGGGTCGACTGGCTGCGCGACGGACCGCGCCGCATGCCCCGCGGCTGGGGGCACCAGGTGCCGGTGGCGGTCAGTCGTCCCCTTCGTCGTCTCCGCTGAGGAGGCCCAGGGCGAGGCCGAAGATCAGGTAGGCCACGAAGGGGTCGTCCTCGGCATCGCCCGCGTCGAGGAGCGCCCCGACAATGGGAATCCGCTCCACGGGCGAGAGGTTCGAGAGCTTCCGGAGCATGCCGCCCCAGGGCGCGGACAGGTACTCCGCCGTCCCGACCAGGGCGCCCCGGAAGGCGGGTGGACCCGGGAGGAGCGGATCGAGCACGGCGGTGTAGATTACCCCCTTTCCGGCCCCTGCCAGCAGGTCGTCGACCAGGGCGCGGGGATCCGGGGTCTCGCGTCCCGCGAAGACCGCCCGGAAGAGGGCCAGGAGTCCCGCGGCCGCGGCCCCCGCGGCGGCACCCCGGACCAGGCGGGTGGGCCCGGGACGGTGGTTTCCGACCCACTTCCTGATGGCGCCCGCCCCGGCGGCGGTGAGGGCGGTGATGGCGGCGCGCTCGAAGTCGTTCTCTGACATGGCGATTCCAATGAGTGAACCGGTGGTTGTGGCGCCGGGCTCCGGCCCGGTCCGGACCGGGAACAGGACCAAGGTAGCGGCGGGGAACGCGCTTCGCCGCCGCACGGCCGGGGCCGGGTGGATGCTGCTCCTGCTCGGCGCGGCGCTCGCGGGGCCGGCGCCGGGCGCGGCGCAGGCGCCCCCGCCCGATGCCCGCTGGCTTACCTTCGAAACCCCGAACTTCCAGGTCGTGTTTCATTCGGGGCTCGACTCGGTGGCCTTTCGGGCCGCCGAGCGGGCCGAGCGGGCCATCGAGCGCCTGGAGGGGTTCGGCACCCGGCCACCGGGGCGCATCCAGCTTCTCCTGACCGACCACGTGGACCTGTCGAACGGCTTCGCGTCGGTGAGCCCCTATCCGCGCATCACGATCTGGGCCCGGCCCCCGGTCGACGGCCCCGGCGCCATGCCCTTCGACGACTGGCTGGAGCTGGTGGTGACGCACGAGGTCGTCCACATCCTGCACCTGGAGATGACGGGGCCCCTGGGGCGCGCCGCCCGGCGGGTCTTCGGCCGCGTCCCCGCGGCGTGGCCCCACTTTCCGGCCTTCGCCCTGCCGTCGTGGGCCATCGAGGGGGTCGCCGTCGAGGCCGAGTCGTCGCTTACCGACGGGGGCCGCATCCATGGCGCCCGCTTCGAGGGGATTCTCCGCGCCCGGATCCTGGCGGGCCAGGCCGAGCGCCTGGACCAGGTCATGGGGCCGAGCCCCCTCTTTCCCGGGGGCGAGCGACCCTACGTCTGGGGCGGACTCTTCTTCCACCACCTGGCGGAGCGCCACGGCCCCGAGGCGGTGGGGGCCTTCTACCGGCGCCAGGCGGAGCGCCTGAACCCCCTTCGCCTGAACGCCTCGGCGCGCGATGCCTTCGGGGCCTCGCTCGAGGAGCTCCACGCGGACTGGATCCGGACCCTCGGGGCCGAGGCCCGCGCCGCCCGCGACGAAGCCGCCGCACGCGCGCTCGCGCCCGATCCCGAGGTGCTGACCCGCGATTCCCGCCTTGCCCTCTACCCCGCATTCCGGCCCTCCGACGGCGCCATGGCCTGGATGCGGGCCGACGGCGTCACCGAGCCGGCA
>JBJHBX010000138.1:0-7085 GCA_050485725.1 Gemmatimonadales bacterium
CGGCCTTCGGAGGGGGAATGAGCTCGAGGCTCTTCCAGCGGGTGCGCGAGGAGATGGGGCTCGCCTATTCCGTGTTCTCGTTCCAGTCGTTCTACTCGCGGGCGGGCATTTCGGGCGTGTACGTCGGCACGCGACCGGAATGGGCGGACCGGGCCGTCGATGCCATCCGGGAGGAGTTCGGCAAGCTGGCGCGGGAGGGGCTGCCCTCCGAGGAGCTGCGCGAGGTCAAGGACCAGGTGAAGGGGCAGGTGATGCTGTCGCTCGAGAGCACCTCCTCGAGGCTTTTCCGGCTCGCGGGCTTCGCGCTCTACGACCAGCCGAGGCTGACGCTGGACCAGCTCCTGGACCGCATCGAGTCGGTGAGCGCCGACGAGGTGGAGGAGGCCGCGACCCGGTGGTTCAATCCGGATCGCCAGGCCGTCCTGAGGCTCGGCCCCCTCTGACGGCAGGGCGACCTTGACCTCCGCGCCGTCGGGGCGAGATTGATGCGGCGGAAGCGCGCGGTATGCAGTTGTGGATACAATTCGCAGGGGCGGGTCCACCGGACGCCACCCGCGGGCCACGGGCCCGAATGAACCATTTCGAACAGGTGAGTGCGGGCCATGAGGATCGGCGTACCGAAGGAGATCAAGACCAACGAGTACCGCGTGTCCCTCGTCCCCGGAGGCGCCGAGGCGTTCGTCCGGGCCGGACACGAGGTGCTGGTGGAGAAGGGCGCCGGCATGGGGAGCGGCTTCGCCGATGAGCTCTACGTGCAGGCCGGGGCGAAGATCCTCGACACGGCCGCCGAGGTCTGGGCGCAGGCCGAGATGATCCTCAAGGTGAAGGAGCCCATCGAGCCCGAGTGGAAGCATATCCGCGAGGACCAGCTCCTCTTCACCTACTTCCACTTCGCCGCCTCGGAGCCCCTGACGCGGGCCCTGATGGAGTCGAAGTCCGTGGCCATCGCCTACGAGACGGTCCAGCTCCCGAACGGCGAGCTTCCCCTGCTGACCCCGATGTCGGAGGTGGCAGGCCGGCTCTCGATTCTCGAGGGCGCGAAGTACCTGGAGCGCTTCTACGGCGGACGGGGGGTGCTCCTCGGCGGCGTTCCCGGCACGCCGCCCGCCCGGGTCGTGATTCTCGGTGGAGGCGTCGTGGGGACGAACGCCGCGAAGATGGCCGCGGGCTTCGGGGCCCGCGTGACGATCCTCGACCTCTCCCTCCCGCGCCTCCGGTACCTCTCCGACGTGATGCCGGCCAACGTGGAGCTGATCCACTCGAACCCGTACAACATCCGCGAGGCGCTGAAGACCGCCGACCTCCTGATCGGAGGCGTGCTCATCGCCGGGAAGAAGGCCCCCTCGCTCGTGACCCGCGAGGACCTGAAGCTGATGCAGCCTGGCGCGGTCATCGTGGACGTGGCGGTGGACCAGGGCGGCTGCGTCGAGACGATCCGGCCCACGACGCACGAGAACCCGATCTACGAGGTCGACGGGATCATCCACTACGCAGTGGCGAACATGCCCGGCGCCGTGGCCCGGACGTCGACGATGGCGCTCACGAACGCGACCCTCCCCTACGCCATCACCCTTGCGAACAAGGGCTGGAAGCAGGCCTGTCGCGACGACGACGCGCTGATGCTGGGGATCAACATGGTGCGCGGCCACGTGACCTACGAGGGCGTGGCCGAGGCGTTCGGGCTCGAGCATCACGCGCCCGAGAGCTTCCTGGCCGACTGAGACCGGACCGTCCAGATGGACCGCGACGCCCTCCTCCGGGTCCGCTTCCAGCGTCTCGCATCGAACCCCGATCTCCCGCTCCCGGAGCGGGCCACGCAGGGCTCGGCCGGGTACGACGTGCGCTCGGCCGAGCCCGACTTCGACCTGGAGCCGGGGGTCCCGAGGGCCGTGGCCACCGGGCTCCGCATGGAACTTCCGCCCGGGGTTGAAGGGCAGATTCGCCCCCGCTCGGGGCTCGCGCTCCGCCACGCGGTCACCGTGCCCAACGCCCCCGGCACCATCGATCCCGACTACCGGGGTGAGCTCCGGGTCCCGCTCCTGAACCTCGGACACGAGGCGGTGCGGATCCGACGTGGGGACCGGGTGGCGCAGCTCGTCTTCGCCCGCTTCGAGACCCCGGTAGTGGAGGCGGTGGGCGCCCTCGCCGAGAGCGACCGGGGGGAAGGGGGCTTCGGGAGCACGGGACGGGACTGACCGGGGCGACAGCCCGGGTCCGGAGCCCGGTGCACGGTGCCCGTCGCGCCTTGCCCCGCCTTGCCCGCATCCTTACAATCCGGGGTCTGAAGCGCACCGTCGCCCCGGCAGCTCCGCCGGGTGTCCGGCGGCGCGCTTCCGGCGTTGCTCGTGGTCCGACCGCGTTCCCCCCGTGCCGGTCGAGGCCGGGTCCCTCGCACTCATCGCCGCACCGGCCAGATCGGGTTCAGACTTGTCTTCCTTTTCGAAGTGGCTCAACTCGGGTTCGCTCGTACCCGTGAACGACATTGCCGTGGACCTGGGGACGGCGAACACCCTCGTGTACGTGAAGGGCGAAGGCGTCGTCCTGAACGAGCCCTCGGTGGTCGCGGTGGAGCGCGGGTCCCGGCGCATCCTCGGGATCGGGCTCGAGGCGAAGCGGATGCTCGGCCGGACGCCGGAAAACATCGAGGCGGTGCGGCCACTCAAGGACGGCGTCATTGCCGACGTCGACGTGACGGAGATGATGCTCCGGCACTTTCTGAAGCAGGTCACTTCGAAGCGGATCTTCCGGATCAAGCCCAGGGTCATCGTGGGGGTCCCGTCGGGGATCACCGAGCTCGAGCGGCGCGCCGTGCGGTCGTCGGCCATGGCCGCCGGGGCGAAGGCCGTCTACATGGTGGCCGAGCCGACCGCGGCGGCCATCGGCGTGGGGCTCCCCATCGAGACCCCCACCGGGAACATGGTCATCGACATCGGCGGGGGCACCACCGAGATCGCGGTCATCGCCCTGTCCGGGATCGTGTCGAACACCTCGATCCGGGTGGGCGGCGACGAGCTCGACACCGCCATCGTGACCTTCCTGCGGAAGAACTACAACCTTCTCATCGGCGAGCCCACCGCCGAGGCCGTCAAGATCCAGATCGGTTCCGCGTGGGCCGAGGACGGCGACGAACGGACGATGGAGGTCAAGGGAAGGGACCTGGTCAGCGGGATTCCGAAGACCGTCACCGTGCACTCGCAGGAGATCCGCGAGTGCATCCAGGAGCCGATCCAGGCGATCGTCGAGGCGGTCCGCAGGGCGCTCGAGATCACTCCGCCCGAGCTCTCGTCCGACATCGTCGACAAGGGGATCGTCATGACCGGGGGCGGGGCCATGATCCGGGGGCTGGACCAGCTCCTCACGCAGGAGACGAACCTTCCGATCCACGTCGACGAGGAGCCCCTCACCTGCGTGGTCCGGGGTGCGGGTCGCATCCTCGACGACCTGACCAAGTACCGCGGCGTACTGACGACCTGACCCGCTCCCTTCCCCGGGCCGCACCATGCCAGCCTACGACGTGGACGGACGCGACGAAGGGGGCCGGCGCGAACTCTGGCTCACGGTGGGCTGGGTCGCCGCCGCGGTCCTCCTCCTGGTCCTTCCCCTCGGTGCGCAGCAGGGGATCTCCTCGGCGCTCCGCGCCACCGTCCTCGCGCCCTTCGTCTGGACGCAGGATTCCCTGAACCGTACCCGGGTCCGGGCGGTCGAGATCGAGGCGCTGCAGGCCCGCTTCGATTCAACGGTGGCGCTCCTCGCCGCGCAGGCGCCCCTGGCCGCCGAGAACGAGCGGCTCCGGTCACTCCTCGCGCTGCGCGAGCGAACCGGTCCCGCCTTCGTGTCGGCCTCGGCGATTCGCCCGGGCACGCGCGGATCCGAGAGCATGTTTCTGCTGGACGTGGGCACGAACGACGGCGTGGAGGTGAACGACCCGGTGGTCGCCGCCGAGGGACTGGTGGGACTCGTCCGCCAGGTGGGTCCGAGGAGCTCGCTTGCGCTTGACTGGACCCATCCGGACTTCGCCGTCAGCGTCATGACCCTCGACGCCGAGGTGTTCGGGATCGTGGAGGCACGCCAGGGTGCCTTCCGGGAGGAGGATCGCCTGGTCCTGAACGGGATCCCGTTCTACACCTCGCTCGCCGAGGGCGAAGTCCTCGTGACCTCGGGGCAGGGCGCCGTCTTCCCGAGGGGGATCCGCGTCGGCACCGTTCTGTCGCTGGCCGAGACCGAGGCGGGATGGCGCCGCGGCTACTGGGTACATCCGGCCGTCCGGGTCGGGAGCGTCACGCATGTCATGGTGATCACGGGCGAAGAGGGCCGGCCTGTCTCGGATCTCACGCATCTCTGGGCGCCGCTGCTGCCCGAGGAGGACGGGTCTCCGGAACCGTCCCCGCTTCCCGGAACAGGAGTCGAGCCGGAGCCGGACACCCTTCCGCAGGCCGGGCCGGCTCCCGGACCGGGGCAAGGCCCCGGGGCGGGGTCCGGAACATGAGGCGAAGCCCCCTTTTCTGGCTCGTCGTGATCCTCCTTCCGCCGGCCCACTTCCTGGTCCAGGTGGGGTTCGGCATGGGTCGATTCGCCCCCGACCTGCTCGTCATCGCGCTGCTCCTCGTGGCCCGCGAAGTGCGAACATCGCGGGCCGCGGGCGTCGGTTTCGCCTTCGGGCTCCTCGAGGACGCCTTCTCGATCCTGGCCTTCGGGGCCAACACCCTGACCCTGACCCTCCTTGCGGTGGCGGGCTCGCGGACCAAGGATCTCTTCGTGGGGGAATCCACGGCCTTCTTCCTGGGGTACCTCGCCCTGGGGACCTGGCTTCGGTACGCGCTCCACTGGTTCGTTGCCGGGCCGGAGGTGCGCGAGGCCGCAGGCCGGGTGCTCCTCCTCGAGGCGCCGGTGGGTGCCCTCTACGCCGCCGGGGTCGGGGTCCTGCTTCTCCTCGGCACCGGCGCCCTCGTCCGCGAACCGTCCTGAGGCCCTGCCCGCGATGAAACCCGCCCACCCCCTCGTACGACGAAACCGGGCCACCGGGGCCTCGGTGCTCCTGGTCGTCCTGCTCCTCGTGCTGGTCGCCTCGTTCTTCCGCTCGCAGGTGGTTCGGGGCACGGCATGGGCCCTCCAGTCGGACTCGAACCGGCTCAGGGTGCTCCCGGTCCCGGCGCCGCGGGGCACGATCTTCGACCGCTACGGCGAGATCATCGCCGACAACGTCCCCTCGTACTCGATCTCGCTCTTTCCGGCGCCGGTCGACTCGGTGGCCGCGGTGCTCGGGCGCCTGCAGCCGATCCTCTCCCTTTCGGACGAACGGGTTTCCGCGCTCGTCGAGAACTTCCGGATGAACCGGCGTCGCCCCCTGATGGTCAGCATGAACCTGACCGACGTGGAACTCGCCGTGCTCGAGGAGCTCCGCCCGGAGTTCCCGGGCGTCTTTCTCGAGATGCGGCCGCGCCGGCGCTACATCGGGGGTGAAGCGCTCGGGCACGTCCTCGGCTACGTCGGGGAGATCTCGGCGGGAGAGCTCGAGTCGCCCCGCTTCGAGGGCTACGAGCAGGGAATGATCGTGGGGAAGATCGGCCTCGAGCGGCAGTACGAGGAGCGCCTCCAGGGGAGCCAGGGGGTGCGTTACGCCGAAGTGGACGCGGCCGGGCGCATCGTCGGCTCGTTCCAGGGGCAGGCGGCCCGTCCGGCGCGCCCGGGCGAGGACATCCACCTGCACCTGGACCTCGAGCTGCAGCGCTTCATCCACCGGATCTTCCCGGAGGGGATGCGGGGCGCGGTGGTGGCGCTGAACGTGGAAGACGGCGGGGTCCTGGCCCTCTACTCGGCGCCCTCCTTCGACCCCACCGAGTTCGTGGGGGGGATCAGCCGCGAGCGCTGGCAGACGCTGAACGAGGACCCGGATCTCCCCCTCGTGAACCGGGCGGTGGCGGGACTCTATCCGCCGGCCTCCACCTGGAAGCTGGCGGCGGCGGCCATCGCGCTGGAGCAGGGCGTCGTGCGACCGAACGAGTTCATGCCGGAACCCTGCCACGGGTCGTACCGGTTCCAGGGGCGGACCGCCCGATGCTGGAACCCGAGCGGGCACGGTCATCAGAACCTGGCGGGGGCGATCGCCACGTCGTGCAATGTCTACTTCTACCAGCTCGGGATCCGCGTGGGGCTTGAACGGCTGGTGGGGGAGGGGAACCGGATCGGGTTCAACCAGACGTGCGGGATCGACCTTCCCGTCGAACTGGCCGGGGAGTTCCCCGACGGGCTGGACTGGTGGCAGCGTCGCTTCCGCTACCGGCCTGCCGAGAACGAGGTCATGACGATGGTCATCGGGCAGGGGCCGAACTCCCAGACGCCCCTCAAGATGGCGCAGTTCTACCTGGCGCTGGGGCGCGACGGTTCGGCACCGGCACCCAGCCTGTACCGGAACCTCACGGGCGGCGATGCCTCCGAGGTGGCGTGGGAGCTGGACCTCGCTCCGGAGAACGTCGCGGCCCTCCAGGAGGGGCTGCGCCAGGTCATGTCGGCGGGGACGGCCTTCCGCTCCCAGGTCGAGCACTGGGACGTCATCGGGAAGACGGGGACGGCACAGCACAGCGCCTCGCAGGATCGCCCGCACGCATGGTTCGCCGGGCTCGCCGGCCCATGGGGCGGGGCGATGGAGATCGCCATCGTCGTGATCGTCGAGGAGGTGGCGCCGGGGATGGGGGGCTCGAGCGCCGCTGCGCCCATCGCGGCGAAGGCCGCGGACTTCCACCTGCGTCGCAGGCATGGGATGCCCACGACCGAGATCCAGACGCTGGCCGAGCACCAGGCCGCCGGCATTCCGACCCCTTGGGCGTGGAACCGCGCCACGAGCCTGGCTTCGCCCGACGTCGAGCCCGACCCGGAGGAACCGCCCACTGCCGGCACGGGGGACCCGTTCCAGCCTTGAGCACGTCCCTGCCGAGCATCCCGTGCTGAAGCTCTACCGCCGATGGGCCGGCGATCCCGTGCTCGTGGGGATCTGCCTCCTGCTGTCGCTTTTCGGCATCGCGATGATCTATTCCGCCGGGGTGCTGAACGTTCCCAGCCCGGTGGTCGAACACGCCTGGCGCAGGCAG
>JBJHBX010000139.1:0-7077 GCA_050485725.1 Gemmatimonadales bacterium
GGCTCGACCCGGTCCAGCGCGCACGGATCCGCAACCGCGAGATCGGGTTCATCTTCCAGGCCTTCAACCTGATCGGGGACCTGACCGTGGCCGAGAACGTGGCGCTCCCGCTGACGCTCCGGGCCGGAATCCCCGCCGACGAGCGCAGGCGGCGGGTTGAAGAGGCCCTGGAGCGGGTCGGCATGTCGCACCGGGCGAAGCACTTCCCGGCGCAGCTTTCGGGCGGCCAGCAGCAGCGGGTCGCGGTGGCACGCGCCATTGCAGGGAAGCCCTCGGTCCTCCTCGCCGACGAGCCCACCGGGAACCTCGACTCCACGAACGGCGAGGCGGTCATGGCGCTCCTCGACGAGCTGCATCGCGGAGGCGCGACGATCTGCATGGTGACCCACGACCCGCGCTACGCCGATCATGCCGAGCGTAGCGTTCACCTCTTCGACGGCCGCCTGGCGCCGGAGGCCTGAGGGCCGCGGGGCGGAGCTCACGGGGCCCCGATCCCTGGCGGTACGGGAACTGGCGGGAGCGTCCCCGGGTTTTCCCCCGGCTGCCCGCGTTGGCGAACCTCCAGCCCGGGGGTCTACCTTCGCGCGATGGTCGACACCGCTCCCCCTCGCTCTGCCGACGACCTCCGTGCGCTTCTCCGACGCCTCGACGGCTCGGGCTACGGAGGTTACCGCGCCCTGGGCGGTTCCTGGTCCTTCGTGGGTTTCCGGATGATCGTGGACCACGTGCAGCGCGACCCCTTCGCGCCCCCGACCCGGGTCCGGGTCTTCCGGGATGCGGCGGAGGCGGGTTTCCCGGCGGAGCTGTGCGCGCCGGGACCCCGGTCCGAGGGGCTCGCCTGCCTCGTCGCGCGGCGCTTCGCCTCGTGCTGCCGCGGCCGCGATGGGTCGTCGGGTTCACGCGGCGCCGGGATCGCGATGACGGCGCCGGGGCAGGAAGTGCTTCCCATTTCGGCGGTCCGGCTCAGCCCTGCGGGCGGTGTCGAGGCCAGGTTCACGGTGAGCCTTCCCGACCGGCGCCGCCGGATCGACGGTGGGGCGGCGGTCCACCTCCTCCTCGAGGCCCTCCCCACCGTCGTCGGCGAGGCGCTCACCGCCCACCACCATGACCCCGACGAGCTCATGCGCCACGGGCTGGTGAACGAGGACGCCCACGCGCTCCGGGCGCAGCTCCGCCCGCGGGGCCTCGTGGCGTTCGTGGCTGACGGCGCGGTCCTCCCGCGCCGGAGCGGCGTCGACGACCGCCCCCTCGAGGGGCCCGGGGTTCTCCCCTTCGTGAGCCCGGCCTCGCTCCGCGTGACCCTCGATCGCCCGAATGCGGGGCCCGTCTCCGGGCTGGGCATCCCCGAGGGGGTGACCCTCGTCACCGGGGGTGGATACCATGGCAAGAGCACCCTGCTGCGGGCGCTGGCCCGGGGGGTCTGGAATCACCGCCCGGGCGACGGACGCGAGTGGGTCGTCACCGACGCCGACGCGGTGAAGGTCCGGGCCGAGGATGGGCGGAGCGTGGCGGGGGTCGACATCTCTCCCTTCATCGGAACCCTCCCGGGCGGTCGCGAGGGCGAAACGCGGCGCTTCTCGACCGACAATGCCTCCGGATCCACCTCTCAGGCGGCGGCCATCGTCGAGGCGCTCGAGGCCGGGGCCCGGATGCTCCTGGTCGACGAGGACACCGCCGCCACGAACTTCATGATCCGCGACCGGCGCATGCAGGAACTCGTGCCCCGGAGCCGTGAGCCCATCACCCCCTTCGTGGACAGGGTGCGGGGGCTGCACCGCACGCTCGGCGTTTCGTCGGTACTGGTCCTCGGGGGAAGCGGTGACTACCTGGACGAGGCGGACACGGTGCTGACCATGGACGCCTTCCGCTGCCGGGAGGTCACGGCCCGTGCCCGCGAGGTGGCCCGCGACCATCCGACCGGTCGCATCCGCGAGGCCCCGGAACCCCTGGAGCCCCCGGTGCCGAGGACCCCCGACCCGGCCTCCCTCGACCCCTCCCGGGGACGCCACGCCATGAGGATCCGCGCCCGCGGCCGGGACCGGATCGAGTTCGGTGGGACCCACGTGGAGCTCTCGGCCGTGGAGCCCATCGTGTCGGCGGCGCAGCTCCGCGGGATCGCGGAGGCGCTGGGGTGGGTGGCCACCGGACTCCGGAGCGGGCGCATCTCGGGCCCGGTCCCGCAGCTCCTCGATGCGGTCGAGGTGGCCATGGCCGAGGCGGCGCGGGAAGGCGGCAACCCCCTCGACGCACTGGGCCGGGGAACGGAGGGCGACCTGGCCGGCTTCCGCCGCCACGAACTCGCCGCAGCCCTGAACCGGCTGCGGGGGCTCGCGGTCGGCTGAAGGAGCCCCGGCTTCCCCGGGATGTGGCTGCCCGGCCCGCTGAAGGGCTCGGGGGCGGGAAGCACGTCACTGGACGATCACACCGCCTCGATGCCGAACGGTGTCCGTGCCCCCCGCCCCCCTTCGCTCTCTCAAACCTACTCGACCTCTTCCGCTTTGCAGTCATCGGGGCTAGTGCAGCAGGTTCTCTCCCCCGTGCACTCTTCCATCGTGCAGCACGGGAACTTCGGATCTCCCGGGTTCTGCCCGTTGCAGAGCGAACACCATCCCTCCGGTTCCGACTGGTCCGTTGCAATCGCGAACGTCGGCGTCGCGATCGCTACGTTGACCACCAGGATCACGAACAATCCAACTGCGGTGATCCGATTCTTCAGAACGTTCATGCCACGTTCTCCTTTGTGGAAGTTGTCGGCGTCAGCAGATCACGACGATGGAGAGGCACCGTCCGTGTCCAATTCGCCGCCCCGCTGAAGTCTCCAGATAAACCCTGTCGCGGTGCTTACTCCGGCTCCGGGCCCGGACACTCATTGCCCCACGTGCAACACTGTTCTCCTTGCTGTTGGTGGCCATCGGTGCAAACGGTCGTCCGGCAGCAGCCGAAGTCGTCCTCACCCTCTCCCCCCGCGCACATACGGCAGACCCCGGGCCAGTAATCAGGGTCGTCGTGAGCGGCAACCCCGGGTGTGTCCCAGAGAAGGAAGGCGTTCGTCAGCACCAGCAGGGCCACCATCATCCACCCGGGCCCCTTCAGCCTCGCTCGTTGTTTCATCATGCTCTCTCCGTCAAAGTTGATCGTTCCCGACACCTCCACCCCTCCTATGGTGCACCGCGCTCCTCGGACCTGGATCGTTCCCACCACTTCGTGATGACAATGGAGCCACTCCACCACCTCAATCTGCCCTACGCTCCTCCGGTAGGTGCCTCACCGATGCAGACGGAGGGCCATCGAACGTCGTCGGGATTCGGTGCACCGGGTTCGACCGACAGCAGGACGCCGCTTGTATCCACGATGATGACCGAGGGAAAGACCTCTAGCGGAAGGACTCCGCGCTGCCCCCATTCGGGTAATGCAAAGACGTTCTCGATGAATTTCGAATCAGGGTTCACCGGGACCAGGGGTTGGGTAGCCCCCCGCTCCATCTCCATCCAGATCACCCTTAGGTCGTCGTCGCCTGGCTCGCGGCTCGACTGAGGTTCCCCCCACCCCAGGGCTGCCGTCCTGGATGCGGCACACCATGATGCATACACGATTACTGCGAGACATCGCCCATCCCTGAACCTCTCGATCGTGTTGCTAACGCCTGACCCGTCAACGAATGTAAGCGCATCCACATTGGACCCAATGGAGAGTGCATCGCGGTGCGCACTATTCGCATATTGGCGTGCCCACCAATGCGCAAAGGTAAGTAATACTAATACGCTGATTAGGGTTACTTGCTTCATGTTTTATACATGTTTGGCGTTGCCCTAGTATCGCGATGGCGCATGTCACGTCATCCGATCAGGGTGCTCGATCAAGGGTGAGGCGCACCAAGGAGCGTCGTCCGTCGGAGAGGATCATGACTCCAGTCACCTCGTGGCCCTGCAGGTCAACTGGATCGAACCATCCCGGAAGGATGGCTCGGCCCGCGAGGGCTCCGTCGATCGTGCGGATCTCCCACGTGAAATCGGGCATACGTTCATGCAAAGCGATCCACGGGAGCTGTGGCGTAAAGCCCCGGTGGTCGTCCCCCAGCGTGCGAATCCAGATCCTCCGAAGAGGGTCCGACCAAAGGCGGTCGAACAGCGGCAGGTCGCGGGAGGGCTGTTGGGCGGACAACAGCTCGCGGTAGCGAGTACGATCAGGCTCAGGGACACCCTCGAGGATCGAATCCCCCGGCAGCTCCGCCCGAATCTGGCGTGGTCGATCCCAGCAAAGGGTCTCTCCGGAACCGTCGAGCAGTTCGACCAACGTGACGCACGGTTCCACTCCATTCCCGACGACGAAGGTGCCCCGCGGACCGCGTGCCGTCACGTCCCGTGGGCCAAAGGGATCGAGCCACCCCATGAGCGGGACGTCCCCTCGGGTCCACTCTGGCCCCTCCACTACACTCAGCGTACGGCGCTGAGCGCCGGATCCGCCGGTAATCAATCCAACCAGAGCCGCATCGGAGCTCCGAGAGGGCTGAGGGTTCGCGCGGGCGACGAACCCGACCGTCCCGTTTGCGAGCGCAAGTTGCCCACCGAGTGCAACCATATTCGGAAACTGCACATCTAGTGGCACCCGAACGGTCCGGACCAGTTCGCCTCCCAGCGTCCAGACGGAGATGGTGCCTGACCGGGCGTCAAGGACGGTGAGAGTGTCGGCCTTGACCGCAGCACCGACGATCCGCTGAAACTCACCCGGACCATCGCCGCGCCGACCGAAGGTTCGAACTACGGCCCCGGATGCAGAGAAGATCCTGATGCTGGTCGCCTCCAGTACCACGAACCCGTCGGGAACAGGCAGGAACGCCGCCGGGAGCTCAGTGTCACGCGGATCGATGATGGTCTCGATCCCGACCACGCGGGCATCGGTATGGTCCTCCGTGGAATCCCGCTCAACCAAGCAGGATGCATTCAAGAGGCCGGCAAGCAGCGCGATCCCCACGGCACATCCTTTCGCGAACCAGGCCGATGCCATGAACCGCATCGAGGGAGGACCCCACCTTCCGCCCACCGCCCTCGGGGCACATGGCCTCCGGCGGGACCGGACCGGGACCTTCCGCGAGCCTCGGACGGCGTTGGCGCTTCGTCCACCAAGCGCAGCGAGAAGGATCATGTATGGCACCCGAAGGACGAGGGTGTGGAGCACTCGGCCGCACCGACCCATGTGCCGCCGGCTTTGGGAGGCTGTGGACCTGCAGACTGCGTTAGCATCCGCCCTCCATCGTGCGTTGGACGGGACCGCCTTGCGAGCGGTGCCCCGTGCCCGGATTCCCGTCGCCCAACCTCCTCGGGTGGTCCCAAAATCCATTCTAGAGGACCGCTGGGGTCGGGACAATCACCCAGCGCGTCATCCCTTCACGGATTACGTCGATTCCCGGGGCGCACCTCCTAGATCCGAGACGAACAGCTTCCCGGCAAGCCGTGGGAGCCAGACGCGTCTTGGTTCTGATTCGACGGTACGCATTGGAACCCCGAAGTGGGCCTTGAAGCGGGTCGACAAGTGGGCGGGGGAGTTGAAGCCCAAGGCCTTCCAAGCATGGGGCCTCCTCCTGGGATCGGAACGGAGCAAGGCCGCAAGCAGGAGTCGGACGCGTTGGAGGAAGGTCGACGGAGGCACAAGTCCCATGCAGCGCATCCGACGTTCCAGCGTGGACCGGGAGACATGCAGACGTCTCGCAAGCCCGGTCGCAGAGAGATCCCGGCTCGACACCCCGACCACCGCGCTCCCAAGCACCTGTTGGATGTCGCGTCGCGAACGCTCGTCTCCCGATTCGAAAAGAGGCGCCCCAACCACGGCATTCAATGGTCCGAGGGAAGCTCGCGTCACGAGCCTCCTCAGCGGCTCAAGGGCGCTCAGTTGCTGGATCGAGACGATCTCTCGAACGCCATGTTGGATCGCCCGATGTACCAACACCGGGTCGACCGGCTCACCTTGCCATACGCCTACGAGGTACCAGGGCTCTGGCGGGCTGGGGGGCTGGCGGGCAGGCGGGCTGGCGGGCAGGCGGGCTGGCGGGCAGGCGGGCAGGACTGTATCCCGGGCTCCGGCCGACCGCAACATTTCGGTCAACGCGTCCAATTCAGCAAGCAGGAGCCCGCCGTGCGACTCGGAACCCGAGGTGTGGTCACTCGCGAACGAGCCACACCATGGCTCTACCTCCATCCCGATTCGGCCGAGCATCACACAAACACCTTGACGCTCAAGGAAGAACCGCGATGGGAAGGCGGCAACACGCAAATGCATTGGGCCATCTTGGGCGTCCGACATCGCTTTGTCAACTCACCATCCCGGCGCAAGGAACCAACTCGTCCACGGCGGAAAGTGCAGACCGAAGCCCACCCACCACGGGGTCCCACCGAGACGAGCTCCTCCCCCGGACAGCACGCCCCCCTCCGCTCCCAGCCTGGTTTCACCCGCAGAAACCCGATCCAGCCGCCCCCCCTCAGCGAACCGTGCAGGCCGGGCGTTCGGCGCGCCAGGCGCCTCCGGTCTGCCGGAAGTCCCCGGCGGGCCGCACCCCCCGGGGTCCGATCCGCACCACCCAGCCGCAGCTCTCCACCACCTCGGATCCCTCGAACTCGAGCACCACGACCCCCATGAACATCTCCGCTTCCGCGTCGCGGTCATGGCTGTGCCCTCCCGACTGCGCCACGAGCACGCCGTTCACGTGGATCGCCTCGGGAAGAAGGGTGTGCGTGTGTCCCCCGACGATCGCCGCGAGCTCGGGAAAGGCGTTCGCGAGCTCAATGTCGTAGCGGATCCCGATGTGGTTCAGGAGGACCATGGCATCGTGGCGGTCCGCCAGGTGAAGGTACCGCCGAACGGTTTCGTGGTAGTCCTCCTCCTCGAGCCCCTCCGGCGGGTCGAAGTTGATCACCGAGAGCCCCAGCACCGCGAGAGAAGGCCCCCCGGGTACCTCCAGCACGTGGTACGGGGGATGCGCGGGAAGAAGCTCGCTTTCCATGCGAATATTGGCCGCCAGGATCGGAAAGCGGGCCGCCTCTAGGATCTCGCGTGTCGCGGTCTCGTGGGGGAAGAGCTCGTGGT
>JBJHBX010000140.1:0-7074 GCA_050485725.1 Gemmatimonadales bacterium
CTCCGGGGGGAGGACCCGCCAGAGCGTGGGAGCGATGCCGCCTCCGGCGGTGAAGCTCCCTCCGACGAGGTCGTGGGCGGCATTCAGCCCCAGGACCAGCCCGGCTCCGGATTCCGGGTCCGGCACGGAGACGAACTCCGCCCCGGTCCAGAGCACCGACGACTCCCCGTCCCAGCTGAACCCGACCACCCATCCCTGGTCCGAGGCCTGCGCGGGAATCCACCCGCTTTGCCCCGGGGGGTTCGGGAGCGGGGTGGTGGATCCGTCCGGGTGGATCCGGAAGGCCGCGCCACCGAAGCCCACCCCATAGGCGAACACCCCGTTCGGGCTGATGGCCCGTCCGTTGGAGGAATTCATGTCGATGACCTCCATGGTCCACGCCCCCTCCACCCGGAGCCAGCGCACGGCGCCGTAGTCCCGCTCAGCATCGAACCAGGTCCCCACCACCACCCCGTCGTCGCTCACCTGGGTGGGGAGGCCGGGTCCGCTCCCCGCCGGCATGGGGAGGGCGATGAAGGTCCCGTCCGGGTCGATTACCCCGGGCTCCCGGTCGTCCAGGTCTCCCGTTCCGATCTCCACCGCGATCCACCCGCTCCGGCTCATGTGGGTCGGGACGAGCCCACGTCCGTCGGGCGCCGCCGGAAGCCACTCCACGGCCCCGTCCCTCCAGAGAAACCCGGGGCCGTCGTTGAGGCTGGGATCGTAGGTGGAGAACGCCACCGCCCCGTCGGCCCGGATCCCCACCGGTCGGTTCGCGACGAACCCGGAGCTCTCGGTGAGCGCGGTCACCACGTGGTAGGTACCGTCGCGCCACACGAATCCCTGGAGGAACGGCGTTCCCCCCATGGCCGTTCCCGCCATGGTTCCCCCGGTGTCGTCCAGGTGCATGCCGTAGGAAAGGCCAGGAAGGGCGTCGTCGGCCAGGACGATGGGCGTCCACGGCGCGTGGTCTCCCGACGCCGGTGCGAACGCGAACGCCGGCGCGGCGGCCGCGGCGGCCGGTGGCGCCTCGGCGCGCGGGGAGAGGGGCGTGTCCTGGCATCCCGCGGTCAGGATTCCCAGGAAGAGGGCAGGGAAAAGGATTCCGGTCGAGGTCGGTCTGGCCATCTGGGGCCTCCATGTGCAGGTGCGTCGGAGGCACCGATTCCAGGCCCCCCTTGCAGGGGAGACCGGAAAACCTCCTCCCGGGGCTCATTCCGGTCGCCCCGGGTCGAGATGCGCCCCGCCGCAAACCCCGTAGATTCCCCTCCCATGACAGCACCCCCCACCCCCGCGCGCCGCACCCTCGCCCTGGGGCGTACCTTCCCGGGGCGCACCTTCCCGGGGCGTACCTTCCTGGGCGAAGCACTCTTCGTGTTCGTCCTTCCTGCCCTCTTCCTCTGGGTCTACGTGGGGGGGTTCGACCGCCCGGTGGAAGCCGTGCTCCCCCACCTGCGCCTCGTCGCGGTCGTCTGGGGGCTCACCCTTGCCCTGCGGCTCCTCGCTTCGGGGTTCGGCATCCGCGCCCATGTGAACACCCGGGGGCACGCGGTCCTCCTCGGACTCCTCGCCGCCGCCTCGGTCATCTACTACGGCCTCGTGCTCGTGGGGCTCAGCTACTGGAACAACGTGATCTCGTGGGAGCTCATGTGGACGTATGGTGCGCAGGCGCGCTCCTTCGCCGGCGCCATGGGCATCCACATGGGCGCGGTCGTGGTGAGCGGCGTCATTCTCGTGGCCCTGACCACGACGGCCTGCATCTCCGTTCTCACGAGGCTCGACTGGCTCCCGGCGCTTGAGGACCGGATCCGGCGTCCGGTGCGCATCCTGGCCGCAGCGGCGCTTTTCACCGTCTCATTCCTCGAGGCATCGACCCTCGCCGAGGGCCGCTGGGTCCGGAGCGGCGAGCCCGTCTCGCTCACGATCCACTCCCGCACCGCCACGTTCCAGAACCACGCCGTCGACCCCCTCGCCCGCGTCCGGAACGCCCTGGCGGACCGCGAGGCGCGGGCGGCCTACCGCCCTGCATCGGACCTGGAAGCGCGAAACCTCGTCCTCATCGTCGTCGACGGCCTCAGGCCCGACCACATGGGGGTGCTCGGGTACGCGCGCGAGACCACCCCGTTTCTCACGTCCCTGGACCGAGAAGGGAGGACCCTCCTCGCCGGGGCGCTCACCTCCGCCTGCGCCGAGTCGCTCTGCGGTCTCCTGTCCCTCTCCGCGTCGAGCTACCTGCACGGCTTCTCGGACCAGCCGGTCACCCTCCAGGAGGTGCTCCGCATCCACGGCTACCGGGTGCACATGCTCCTCTCCGGCGACCATTCGAACTTCTACGGCCTCCGTCGGCTCTACGGTACCGTCGACACCTTCCGCGACGGTTCCGAATCGCCCCTCTACATGAACGACGACTCGGTCCTCCTGCGCTGGATCGCCGACCTCCCGCCCTGGGACGGCACACCCGCGATGTTCCAGTTCCACCTGATGTCCGCCCACCTGATCGGGCACCGGCCGGAAGAGGGCCCCTTCACCCCCGCCCGCCGCTACGGCGTCTGGGGTGCCACCGCCACCGGCGACGGCCGAGAGCGGAGCGACCCCGTCGTGAACTTCTACGACAACGGGGTGGTGCGCACCGACGAGGTGATCGGCCTCCTCCTCGCGGGACTCCACCACCTGGGCTACCTCGAAGGCGCCCTCGTGGTGGTGACGAGCGACCACGGCGAGGCGCTGGGCGAGCACGGGGTCTTCGGTCACGCGAAGAGCGTGCACTTCCCGGTGCTCCAGGTCCCGCTCCTGGTCTTCGACATGGGGGACCCCTCCCCGGCGGCCCTCCCCACCCCCGTACGCCTCCCCGCATCGCACGTCGACGTGGCCCCCACCCTCGCGGCCCTCCTCGGGGTCCCAGTCCCCACGAGCTGGCAGGGATCGGACCTCCGCAGTTCTGCCCCCGCGCGCGCGCGCACCTGGTTCATGCAGGGGCAGGAAGCCGGGTTCTTCGACACGGCCGCACCTGACGGTCCGTGGAAGTTCTGGGTCCACACCCGCTCCGGTGCCGCGAGCGTGTACCACCCGGGGGTCGACCCGGCCGAAACCTGCAATTTGGCCTCCTTCCTCCCCCCGGAGCGGCTCGAGGCATGGGCCGCCGCCCTGGAGGAAGAGGTCCTCTCCACCGTGGCCGGCCGCGCCGGCGCACCTCGCGCTCCCGCTCGCGGAGCCCAGGATCCGGGTGCCTGCCGCACGGTGATTCACAGCCTGGAAGGGCTGGGGGTCACCTTCCGCACGCCTCAAGGGGAAGGACACACCCCATGACACCACCCCCCACCCCCTCGCGCCGCACCCTCGCCCCGGGGCGGAGCTTCCCCGGGCGCACCCTCCTCGGCGCCCTCCTCGCCGCCCTCGCCCTCCTCCCCCTCTGGCGGATCCTCCCCGCCCGCGACACGGGGCTCGCCGGCCGCGCCACCGCCGAGATCGTCTCCGTACAGCTCTCCCTCCTCTGGAGCGCCTTCGCCCTCGTCCTGGCCGGAGGACTCCTCCTGGGGCTCTTTCTTTCGGGAGATGCACCGGAGCGGGTGGGCGCCCGGGTGGGGCGGGGCCTCCTCCGCCCCCCGGGCGGAGGGTTTGCCCTCGCGGCGGGGCTTGCGGCCTTCACGGCCACGGCATTGACGTCGGTGGGGGTGTTTGGGGGGCGGCTTCACGGAGATGGCCAAGGTGCAAGGGGCTTGCAGAATTCCACAGGTGAGGGTGTAACGAATCGTTGCGGTCTCCGCCAGGTAAACATATAATCCCTTGCAGTAGCGTGATTTGCGTCCTGTCGGGAGCGGGTGGCATGCCCGGTGCACCATGAGAGAGGCGGTCAAGATCGGGCGATTGGTCGCCCGCAAACCCAACCCCCGTGCGGGAGATCAACATGAACAAGAAGGGTTTCACTCTCATCGAGCTGCTGATCGTGGTCGTGATCATCGGCATCCTGGCGGCGATCGCGATTCCGCGGTTTGGACAGACGCGTGAGCGGGCGTTCGTGTCCGCGATGCAGTCGGACCTGCGTGGCGTGCTGAACGCTCAGGAGCTCTACTATCAGGCCACGGTCGACGGTCAGCCGCGCTACCAGTACCTGACCTCCGGCACCCTCACCCCGGCGAGCGACGGCGGACTGACGGCACTTTCGATTAGCCCCGGCGTTACCATCGCACTCTCCGACAATTCCCCTGACGGTACGACGAACCAGGGATTCATTGCCCGGGCTGGCCACAATGCCACCGAAACCAACTGTGCCGTGTACCTTGGACCGGCGGTCGCGGACGGACTTCCCGCGAATACCGGTTCTGGTGTCATCGTCTGCGGTGATGGCGTGACCGGGCCCGCTGGCACACCGGACTGATCGGTTCGGGCAGAGTTCCAGGCCAGTCAGAGGACGATGCGGCCGCGGGGCGAAGAAGCCCCGCGGCCGCATCGTTAACAACCCTTTCCAGGAGCGTCCCAATGCGCATGGACTCGAAGGGATTCACACTCATCGAGGTTCTGGTTGTGGTTGTGATCATCGGCATTCTTGCTGCCGTGGCTATTCCCCGGTTCATGAACGCCCGCGCTGACGCAATGAGATCTTCGATCCAATCGGATCTCCGGAACCTGCTTTCTGCTCAAGAGTCGTATCACGGGGACGCCGGATCATACGCAGCGGATATCTCCGAACTCAGCACGGACGCATCGCCGGGCGTGGCGATTTCGATCAACGAGGCTTCGGCTGGAGGATGGGCCGCTACTGCGACTCACGCCGGTTTTCCCGGGGTAACCTGCGGGGTCTTCATCGGTACAGCATCGCCCGAAAACGGTGCCCCTGCGACGACCCAGGGCGCTGTAGCCTGCAGCCGCTGAAACGACCCATGGGAGAGATTGATCCTCTCTGGGTCTACATCCACCTCCTGATTCTGGCGATGGTCGCGACGATCTGGAAGCTGGGGCAGGTGCTTCCGCTGGTCGGCCGACCGCTCGCGTACAGCTCCGTACTGATCGGCGTGGCGGCCTTCTTTGGTCAGGGCTGGGCCGACTCCCGTCAGGCCCTCCCCTTCGTGCAATGGACCATATACAGTTCTGCCGAAGTTCCGGTCCAGACCTGGCACAGCCCCCTTCACGGTGGTACTAAAGGTGACATCACAAGCGGTGGCGTCCTTCCGGTCCGGGGAACGAGCACTCGGGCCCTCTAGTACCATGTGTATTCCCGGGCATCCCGAGTGCAGTCCCATGATCCCTCGGCCTCGGCGCAGGCCGCAACAGAACTCCGGGAGTTCTTCAACGCCACCGCACGGATGGAGTAGGCCCGCGGCCGCGAGCCCATCCGGGCCGTAACCCTGACCTGCTGCGACGTCTCAGGCGCCATTGGAATCGGGCGCTCCGGGATCGTCTGTGATCCGTCGATCCGCATTCATCTGGACCTCTCGCGGGTGGTGGATGACTGAGGCGAGGGGGGCTTCGCCGCCCCTTCACGCCGATGCGGGCCCGGGGGCGCTGCGCTTCGTTCGCACCATCGTCTTCGGGCTTTGGGCGGTCATCGTGGCTGACACGTCTCTTCACGCCTGGGCCGACCTTCCGGCCTGGATGTTCAACCCTCCGGGCATCCTCCGGCCGATCTCCCCCGAAGTCTGGTCGGCGCTGATCGACCCAACGGTTCTCATCGTGTTCCGGGTCGCGCTTCTCTTGGGGCTAATCTGGGCCACGGTGAGCCGCAGGCCGTCGAGGTTCCTCCTGATTCCGGTGGCGCTCGGGATCGTCCTCTTCCACGGATTCATTCTGGGGTGGGGCGGATTCCTGAACCACGCCCGCATGGGCCCCATGTACGTGGCGCTCCTCCTGGCCGCAATGGACCACCGCACCCCCGAAGATCGGCCGGAGCGGATCGGGGCGGGGCTCTTTCTCACGGCGCTCGTGCTCTCGATCCCCTACTTCCTGATCGGGTTTCACCGATTTCTGGTGGGCGGACTCGAGGTGTTCACCGGAGACGCGCTTCCCCTCTACATGCTCCTCCGCACCCTCGAGCCGGGGAGTTACACGTTCCAGACCTCCTACTGGCTCCTCCAGTACACCTGGATCCTCCCCTTCCTCAAGGCGGGCTTCTTCCTGACCACGGTGGCGGAAGTCCTCTCTCCCGTGGCATTGTTCCATCGGAGGCTCCGGCTGGCGTGGCTCGCGGTGATCGTGCCGTTCCATGTCGCGACGCTCTTCACGATGAACATCTTCTTCTGGGAGAACCTGATCCTGATCGCCCTGCTCTTCACGAACCTCCCCACCCGCGCCGAATCCTGGTGGAAGGCCCGGAGGTGAACGCGACCACCCCCTCCATCCGCACCCACCTCCTCGCCTCCATCGCCTTGCTGTTCCTGGCGGCGATCCTGGTGGCGATCGGGGCGGTGGCGGTGATCCTGCCGCTCGCGCCCTCGCCGGGGGCGGCGCTCCTGCCGGTGGCGCTCATCGTCCTCCTGGACCTCGTGATTCTCTGGGTGTTCCTGCGGGGGCTTCTCCGAAGGACCGTCCTCGATCCCGTGGACGACATCGTCCACCACGCCGAGCGGATCGCCTCGGGCGATGCGGACCACCGGATTCCGGGGGCGCCCTCGGCCGAGCTCGACCGGATCGTGGGGAGTGTGAACACCCTGGCCTCGAAGCTCATTGACGAGCAGGAGCGCCTGGCCGAGAACGTGGCCTCGCTCGAGATCACGAACCGTGCCCTTTCCGAGACCTCCGACGAGCTCGTGCGCGCCGCACGCCTCGCCTCGGTAGGGACCCTTGCCGCCGGGGTGGCCCACGAGATCGGTAACCCCCTGGGCGCACTCCGGGCGTATCTCGACGTGCTCGAAGGGCGCCTCGACCGGGGCCGCCCGGTGGAGGGGCTCGTGGGCGACCTTCGCCACGAGGTCTCCCGGATCGACGACATCGTCCGGGCGATCCTGGCCTTTGCCGAGGTCCCGGCGGGCAATGCTGCGGCAGCGGCGGCCGGGGCCTCGGGCGGTTCCGACGGGGGTGCCGCTCCCACCCCCCCCGCCCCCCCCGCGCCCTTCTCCGACTTCCACCGCGTGGTGGAGGCGGTGACCGCGGACCTCACCCGGG
>JBJHBX010000141.1:0-6936 GCA_050485725.1 Gemmatimonadales bacterium
CCAGTCGCACGGCCCGGTGCGCGGGGGCGCGGCCGGCGTTGGGGGACTGTCCGTTTCTCATGCTTCTCGTCTCCGTCGATGGGCCCCGGCACGGGGCGTTTCGGTTCCTGCCAAGGGGTCGGGATCGGCCGGCATCAGGTCTCGTCGAACACCACGCACTTGAAGATCCAGTCGGCGGCGCCGAGCGAGATCCGGTCACCATCGTCGAGACGCCGCTGGTGCACCGCCTCTCCGTTCACCTTGGTTCCGTTGGTCGAGTCCAGGTCGGTGACCACGAAGCCCCCCTCCTGGAACCGGAAGCTGACGTGCTGGTCCGAGACGTGGTCCCCGTCGAGCACGATGTCGCAGGTCGATGAGGCGCCCGCCACGGCACGGTCCTTCTCGATCCGGTGCGTCCGTCCGCGGCCCGGCCCTCCGGCCGCGACGAGCCATGCCAGCCCCGCGATCCGGGGGGGGCGCTCGAGGATCTCGGTCTTCCGCGACGGGGCGGCGGCGGCTGCGGCGGCCACCGGCCTGAGCTCCGTGGCGTCGATCTTCACCGTCCGGGCAAGGGCGGGGTTCGCCGCGCCGGTCCCGGCACCGGTCCCGGGGCAGTAGGGACACACCTCCCAGTCCACCTCCATCGGGTGGCCGTTCGCGCAGACTTTCTGGGTTCGGTTCATGTTCATCGGTTTCGTCCGGCTGGGGTGGATCCCGGAGCGGGGTTCAACATCCGGGTGGGTGGGGGTTCGAGGTCGGCGCCCGGTGCATCCGGGTCCTCCGGAACGGGTTCGGCGGGGTCGTCGGGCTCGATCGACCCCGGCTGGGGTTCGAAGTCGGAGGCCGGGTCCTCCCCGGCCCCGGCCGCGCCCTCGGGGGGATCCGTCGCCTCCACCTCGTTACGCGCATCTGCGGCTCCCCCGGGATCAACCGGGGTCCTTGCTTCCCTGGGAGGGACCAGCGTGGCCACGAGCACCCCGGCCACGAGGAGAACGCCCACCAGGGCGAGCCCGCCCCCGGTGGCTCCCCACCGCCGGAGCCCCGCGGTGCCCGGGGGGATCGAGGTGTCGGCAGGGTCGGGGTACGGAGGTGCGCCGGCGGGCGACGGGTCGACCGAACCGGGAGCCCCGGCGGGATCCAGGTGGAAGACGACGACGGTCACGTTGTCGGGTCCGTCCCGCTCGTTCGCCAGCGCGACGAGTGCACGGGCGGTCTGCTGCGGATCGCCCGACCCGGCCAGTGCCTCGCCGATCTCGCGCCGCGACACCGGGCCGTGCAGCCCGTCGCTGCAAAGCAGGTAGCGGTCGCCGGGAAGCACGTCGGCCCGCACGACGTCGACGCGGACGTCGCCGCCCACCCCGAGGCACTCGGTCAGCATGTGCTTCTTCGGGTGGCGCTCCGCTTCCTCCTCGGTCAGGAGCCCGGCCCGCTGCTGCTCCCCGACCCAGGAGTGGTCCTTCGTGAGGACGTCGAGCTCGTTTCCTCGAAGCCGGTAGAGCCGGGTGTCGCCCACGTGGCCTACATGGAGCGCGTGGCCAAGGAGGCAGGCCACCGTGGCGGTGCTTCCCATGCCCCGGGGAATCGCACGCTCCCGCGCCAGTTCGAGGAGTGCGGCGTTCGTCTCGAGGAGCACTTCCCGAAGCGCCTCTCCGAATGCCTCGTCGATCCGGCCCTCCTCCGCCCGTGCGGTGAACCAGCTGCGAACGCGCTCGGCCACGAAGCTGCTGGCCACGTCACCGGCCTCGTGCCCCCCCATGCCGTCGGCCACGAGGAAGAGCGCATCGCCCCCGGGCATCCCTGCGTCGGCGTCCCACGGAACGAAGACGGCGCATGCGTCCTCGTTCCGCTCGCGGGCCAGGCCCGGGTCGGAGAGGAGCCCGAAGCGGAGCTCGAACCGCGGCGCCTCGGCGCCGGGGAGGGTCATTTCGGGAAGGGTATCGACGCGGCTCATCGGGACTGCTCCTGCTGGTGGGGTGCGCTCGTGGCTTCCACCACGATCCACCCTCGGTCCGTCCGGCGGACGACCCAGTAGACGTGGGTGTCCTCGATGAGCTGCCGCATGCCACCGGACCTGGGGGTTGCCCAGATGCGGGTGTGGAAGTCGACCCGGGCGAGATCGGGGTCGGGCGCGCCGATGGGTGGGAGTTCAATCGCGAGGTTCGTCACCTCGCTCGAGATGCCGGCCCACGACCGGTGGAGCTGGGCCAGGGAAGGCGCGTGAACGCGCGCCAGGTCAGCGGAAAGGTCCCGGCGGAAGAGGGCCTCGTCGCCGTTTTCGGTGGCGCGTCGCTGGCGGTCCACGAGGGCGGTGAGGTCGGCGCGCTCCCGCACCAGGTCGCGGGCCGGGGGGGTGACGCGATCGGGTGCTGCGACCCTGTCCGCGCCGGATTCCGGCGCCCGCTCGGGGGCCGTGGTGTCGGTCGTTCGAGGCGGCGTCGCCTGGTCGGTTCGCGGGCGCGCCTCCTCTCCGCGTTGGGTGGGACCCGCGTCCGGGGCCGTTTCCGGCGCCGTCGAGCCCGATCCCGGGACCCGGGACGCCGGGGTGGTCCCGCTGGACCCCGACCCTCCGCCGATCATGGACCGGAACCCGAGGCCGGCCTCGCCGGCTCCCGTCCCGCCTCCACCTGGGGGCGGAAGGGCCGGCTGGTCCTCCGGGGCGGCCGCCCGGACCCCGGCGTCGGCGGGCGCTGCGGCGGAGGATCCCGCCCCGGCGGACGGGGAAAGGACCCTGGCCAGGCCCAGCGAGAGACCGACGACCACGAGTGCGACCCCGACCCAGAGAATGGGGGGCAGGTTCCAACGGCCGTCGGGCCGCGTCCAGCGTTCCAGCCCGGCGGAGATCCGGGGACGCGTACCTTCCATCCATGCGGCGAAGCCCCCGGCGACACCGCCGGCCACCTCCGCGAGCCGATCGCCGGGCGATGGACCGGCGTCCAGCGGTTCCGGCGGAGCTGGCGGGGGTTCGACCGAGGGGTCGGCGAGTGGCGAAACGGTCCCGGCTGACGACGGGGCGGCATGCGCGGCCGCCGGCGCTGCGCCTGCCGCCCCACCCCACGTGAGGGCATGCCCGCATCGGGGGCAGCTCCGGAAGTCGGCCTGAACCGCAGAGCCGCAGGCCGGGCAGGATCCATCCACGACCATGCCCCGGGCGGGCAGCTCGGAGGGAGGACCGGTCGGGTCCCCATGAGGGACACCCGCGATCCATCCGACGCCCTCGGTCAGCTCGTCCAGGCGGAGCCGCTTCAGCGCCGAGGCCATGGCGCCTGCCGAGGGATACCGCTTCGCGGGATCCTTCTGCATCGTCCGGCGGACCACTTCGGCCATGCCCGGATGCAGCCCCGGAAGGCGGTGCTCGAGGGGGGTCGGCGTTTCCTGCATGTGCTTGATCGCCACCGAAATGGGATCGTTGCCGTCGAAGGGGACGGACCCGCCGAGCATCTGGTAGAGCAGCACCCCGAGCGCGTACTGATCGCTGGCGCCCGTGATCTCGCCGCCGCCCGCCTGCTCCGGCGACATGTAGTAGGGCGTCCCGAGGAGAATCCCGGTCCGGGTCCTGGACATCGCGTCGTCACCTGCGATGCGCGCAATGCCGAAGTCCGTGATCTTCGGCCGCCCCTCGGGGGTGAAGAGGATGTTGTCGGGCTTGAGGTCGCGGTGAATCACCCCCCTCCGGTGCGCGGCCTCGAGGCCCTCGGCGAGCGCCATCGCGATCTCGCGCGTCCTCGCCTCGTCCAGCGTGCCGGAGCGCGCGAGGACGTCGGCGAGGGAGGGACCGGCCACGAACTCCATCACGATGCAGAAGCTCCCCTCCACCTCTTCCACGTCGTAGATGTGCACGATGTTCTCGTGCTGGAGGCGGGCCAGGACCTCCGCTTCCCGCCGGAAGCGCTGCAGGTGATCGCCCGACCCGGCCAGGTGGGGCGACAGCATCTTGATCGCCACCGTCCGGTCGAGGGTGGTCTGCGTCGCCCGGTAGACGACGCCCATTCCGCCCCGCCCGAGCTCGGCAAGGATCCGGTACCTCCCCAGCGTCTCTCCGATCATCGCGGCATCCTTGCCCGCCCGGGCCAACCGGGCGTCCGTGGTCAGCCGCGCCAGGCAGGCTGGAACGCGGCGGGCAGGCGACGCGGCGCAGCGTCCGCTTCCCTGTCCGGACTACGCGCACTTCGCCGCCGACGCGGATCATGACCCGGCCCCGCACCCCCTCGGCGGATGACGCCCTCCGTGCGCGCGATGACCCCTGCGCCGCGCGGAATGCGCGTGAACGATCAGAGACCCCGTTCACGCCCCGGCCCCAGGAGGCCCATGCGCTCCGATCCTGATTCGCAGACCTCGAGGCTTTCCGTCTCCGAACGCCCCGTCACCGAGCTCCTCCGGTCCTGGTCCGAGGGCGATGAAGCCGCCGGTGAGGAGCTCTTCCCCATGGTCTACGGTGAGCTTCGACGGATCTCGGAGGTCCAGATCCGGAAGAGCTCGACGCCGGTGACCATGCAGGCCACGGAGATCCTCCACGAGGCCTACCTTCGGCTGGCGAACCAGCACGAACGCGACTGGCGGAGCCGCAGCCAGTTCTTCGCCCTCGCGGCCACCGTGGTCAGGCGCGTGCTCCTCGACCACGCCAGGCATCGGCTGGCCCTCAGAAGAGACCGTCGCTCCGAGGTCGACCTGGAGCCCCACCACGAGGCGTACCTGATGACGGAGGCCCGGGCCGACGAGCTGGTGCAGATCCACGAGGCGCTGGACCTGCTGGCCACACTGGATGCGAGGAGGGCCCGGGTCGTCGAGCTCCGCTACTTCGGCGGTCTTTCGGTCGAGGAAACGGCGGAGGTTCTCGGCGTTTCGGCCCCCACGGTCAAGCGGGACTGGGCCGTTGCCCGTGCCTGGCTCCGCACCCGGGTGCCGAAACCGAATGGCGAGATGGAGTCAGCACTGCCGGGCATGGACCCGGGGAGGCCGGCGGGATGACGGAGCACCCGCCCGGTCCGGAGGCGGGGGGCGAGTCCACCTCGACCCTCGATCGGCTCGCCGCCCTCCTCGAGGAGGCCATCCGGATCGCGTCGCCGGCGGACCGCGCCGTCTTCGTGGCGAGGGTGCGCGACCGGGACCCACGGCTCGGGCACCAGCTCGACGAGCTCGTGGAGGCACATTTCTCCGACACCGGCTTCCTCGAGAGCCCGCTTCCAGAGGAGGTGGCGGGGCTCGTGTCGGAGCGGCTCGACTCGACGCTCGTCGGGCGGGAGCTGGGCAGCTGGAGGGTCACGGAGATCCTGCATCACGGCGGAATGGGGACGGTGTACCGGGCCGAGCGGACCGGCGCAGACTTCCTCCAGGTCGCAGCGCTCAAGGTGATCCGGATCGGCTACGAGAGCCCCGAGCTCGTCCGGCGCTTCACGCTGGAACGGCAGCTCCTGGCGAGGCTCGAGCACCCGAACATCGCCCGCCTACTGGACGGCGGCACGACGGAAGACGGCCTGCCCTACCTGGTCATGGAGTACGTGCCCGGGGAGCCCATCGACACCTGGTGCGACACGCAGTCGCCGTCGGTGGACCAGGTGCTCGACCTCTTCCAGGCGGTGGCACGCGCGGTCCACTTCGCGCACCAGAACCTCGTCATTCATCGCGACATCAAGCCGTCGAACATTCTCGTGACACGCGACGGGACGGTGAAGCTCCTGGACTTCGGGATCGCGAAGCTCCTGGATGCCGGGGCGGCTCCGGGCGCGGTCGAGCTGACCCAGCTCCGGATGATGACCCCCGCCTACTCGAGCCCGGAGCAGTTCCAGGGGGCCCCGGTCGGGATCGCCACCGACGTCTACTCGCTGGGGGTGCTCCTCTACCGGCTGCTGACCGGCGAGCCTCCCTACCGGATCGCGCACGGCTCCACGGCCCGCGAGGCGGAGCGGCTGATCTGCGAGACGATGCCCCTGCCCCCGAGCGAGCGGCTGGCCGAGCCGGACCAGCGGCGCAGGAGGCTCCGGGGGGACCTGGACACGATCGTGCTCAAGGCGCTGAGGAAGGAGCCCGAGCGGCGGTACGGGTCGGTGCTCTCGCTGGTCGAGGACCTGGAGCGGTTCCGGGCGGGGCTCCCGGTGAGCGCACGGCCGGACACCTTCGGGTATCGGGCCCGCCGCTTCCTGCAGCGGAACCTCGTGGCGGCAGGCGCGGTGGCGTCGGTCTTCGTGGCCCTGGCCGTCGGGCTGGGCGCGGCCCTCTGGCAGGCGTCGGTGGCGGAGCGGGAGCGGGACCTGGCGCGGGCCGAGGCCGTGACCGCCGAGTCGGCGGTGGAGTTCCTGAAGACGGTGCTCTGGGCCGGAAACCCCTGGGATGACACCGGAGACCTCGTGACGGTGGACGACGTGCTCCGCTACGCCGAGGAGCAGGTCGAACCCCTTCTCGGCGACCAGCCTGTGGCCCGCGCCTACATTCTCGCCGCCCTCGCCGAGATCGCGGCCGGGCGCGGGGAGCTGGAACAGGCCCTCAGGCTGAGCGACGAGGCGCTTCGTGTGGCCGGGGACGAACTCCCCGCGGGGCACCCCCGCGAGCCGATGCTCCTGAGGGCACGGGCGCTCGCACTGCACGAGGGGGGCGACGCGGCGGCGGCACGGGAGGTGGCCATGGCGGCGGTGGCCGGCTTCCGTGCGCAGGAGACGCCCTTTCTGCGGGGGCTGGCGAACGCGCTCAGCCAGCTCGGCACGATCGAACTCGACCTGGGCGATGCCCACGCCGCCGAGCGCACCCTGCGCGAGGCCATCGCGGTCCACGAGGCCATGGGTCGCACCCACCCCGGCGAGCTGGCCGTGGTCCAGAACAACCTGGCCGGCGCCCTCCTCACCCAGCCGGATCGCCTCGACGATGCCGACCTTGCCTACCGCGAGGCGCTGGCCCTGGCCCGGGAGGTCGGTGCGTCCCCCGCCGCCCTCGGCACGGTCCGGTCGAACCACGCAAGCGTGCTCTGGT
>JBJHBX010000142.1:0-6882 GCA_050485725.1 Gemmatimonadales bacterium
ACGAGTCGGGGCTCCTCGACGTGGGCGACGGCGTCGTCTTCGGCACCCGCGCCCTGGAGCGGGAGATCCGCCTGGAGGCCCCGCTGGTCGACCACGACGGACCCTACGTGGTCGTGCACCTGGCGGAGAACCGAGTCCTCCTCCTCGAGGGAACCGAGATCGTCTGGTCCGCCCCCGCGGGCACCGGCCACGGCTTCCAGCTCGAGGGGCAGGGCAGGGAGTGGACCTTCACGACCCCCATCGGCATGATGCGGGTCCTCCGGAAGGAGAAGGATCCGGTCTGGATCGCGCCCGACTGGTACTACGTGCAGCGCGGCATCCGCATCCCCGCGCACGACCATCCGTCGCGCTTCATCCGCGGCACGCTGGGCACCTCCGCCCTCTTCCTCGGCGACGGCATCGCGATCCACGGCACCGATCGCCCCGATCTCCTGCTGAACCCCGATCCCGAGGCGCGGCGCGTTTCGCACGGCTGCATCCGCCTGACGAACGAAGCGGCGCGCCAGCTGTATCACAGGGTCGACGTGGGGACGCCGGTCCTCATCTACTGAGTTCCCGCCGGCAGGGGCACGGCACGACGCCCGGTGCATCGACGCACGGGGTGCCGGGGCGCGCCCGGGGCCCGGGGGAACCCGGAAACGACCGCGGCGGGACGGGAACGGAGGGGACGTGACGAAGCAGCCCGGGGAAGGGCGCAAGCTGATCGCGAGCAACCGAAAGGCGCGGCACGAGTACCAGGTCCTTGACCAGTTCGAGGCCGGCATCGCGCTGACGGGCCCCGAGGTGAAGTCCGTGCGCGCCGGAAAGGTCGCTTTCCAGGACGCCTTCGCCCGCATCGACGCCGGCGAGGCCTGGCTCCACTCGCTCCACATCTCTCCCTACGAGCAGGCCGGCCGCTGGAACGCCGACCCGGTGCGCCCCCGCAAGCTGCTGCTGCGGAAGGAGCAGATCCGGAAGCTCGTCGGGAAGGTCGAGGAGAAGGGGCTCACCCTCGTTCCCCTGGACCTGCACTTCCGGGGCGGCTACGTGAAGGTCGAGCTGGCGCTGGCCCGCGGGAAGAACCTCCACGACAAGCGCGAGACGCTGAAGAAGCGGACCATGGAGCGCGAGGCCCGGCGCGCGGTGGACGGCCGATGAGGGGGAGAACCGCTCCCGCGCTGTCGCTGGCCCTCCTCCTGGTCTTCCCGGTGCTCTTTCCGGGGATGCGGGGGGATCGCCCCGCCGACGGCTCCGGCCCCGCGCCCCTCGGCGGGCTCTCCGCCCAGGTCGTGACCGCGGGGGGAGGCACCGCCAACCGGGCACACCCGGTCACGCTGCGCCTCCCCGGCAACCGCTCGGCGACCCTCGAGGTGCGCACCCACCGCGGCTACCCGGCCTTCCGCGCGGGGGCGCTGGCCGACCTGGGGTGGACCGGGCGCCGCGCCGGGGACCGCCTGACCCTTTCGCATCGCACCGGAATCGAACTCCGCTTTCGCGAGGGGTCACCCTGGTTCACCTGGGACGGCGACCTCCTGCAGCTGGCCCACGAGGTCTACGCCTTCGGAGACGACGCCTGGCTGCCCCTGCAGGTCGTGGCCGACCTCTTCCCGGGCATGCTGCCGGCGGCCTACCGATACGACCCCGCGGGGCGGGTCCTCCGGGTCGAGGGCGCAGTGGGCGATGCCGCCGCGACGACACCGAGCCGGGTGCCCGACCGGGGCGCCGAAGCGGGGCGGAGTGCGGACGCCGACGGTGCGGCCGCTCCGACCCCGGGGGCCGCGGCGGCGCAGACGCGGGCCGAGGCCGAAGCGGGCTCGGCGCCCCCGGACCCCTCGGCCCGGGCACCGCGCTCCCGGGTCGTGGTGATCGATGCCGGGCACGGGGGGAACGAGCCCGGCGCCGTGGGGCCCGGCGGGACCCACGAAAAGGAGATCTCGCTGGCCATTGCCCTGGCGCTGGCCCGGGAGCTCGAACGCGACCCCTGGATCGAGGTCCGGCTGACCCGCGACCGTGACACCCTGGTGCCGATCTGGGAGCGGGGTGAAATGGCCACCGCCTGGAAAGGGGAGCGCCCCGGCATCTTCGTGTCGATCCACGCGAACGCCACCCCGAACCAGCCCGGGGTGCGGGGCTTCGAGACGTACTTCCTGTCGGAGGCCCGGACCGAGCACGAGCGCCGGGTGGCCGCCGCCGAGAACGCGCCCTTCTACCGCGAGCGCCCCGAGGCCGCCGGCGCGCGGATCGACGACCCCCTGCTGGCCGGGATCCTGCGCGACCTGATCACCCACGACCACCAGCACTGGTCCGCCCTCCTGGCCGACAAGGTCCAGACCGAACTCGCCACCTTCCACCCGGGCCCGAATCGCGGGGTCAAGCAGGGACCGTTCGCGGTGCTGACCAACGCGCTGATGCCGTCGGTGCTCGTCGAGGTCGGCTTCATCACGAACCGGACCGAGGAGGCGCTGATGACGCGCCCCGAGTTCCACCGCCAGTCCGCGGCCTCCATGGCCCGGGCGATCCGGGCCTTCTTCGACCGCTACCCCCCCGGGGGAACCCGCTGATGGGGGCGGTCCCGGGCACCGACCGGCGGCTTGCCCAGCAGCTCTTCGGGGCCGAGTTCCGGTCGCCGGTCCTCCTTGCCGCCGGCACCTGCGGCTTCGGCGAGGCGGTGGCCGAAGTGGTCGAGCTCGAGGCGCTCGGGGGGATCGTCACGAAGTCGGTCACCGTCGAGCCCCGGACCGGCAACCCGTCGCCCCGGGTCGCCGAGTTCCCGGCAGGAATGCTGAACTCCATCGGGCTCGCGAACCCCGGGGTCGAGGCCGTTCGCCGGGAGAAGCTGCCCTGGATCCGCGACCACCTCTCCGGGATCCGGGTCTTCGTCAGCGTGGCCGGACACAGGCCCGACGAGTACCGCGAGGTGGTGGAGCGACTCGACGACCTGGACGGCTTCCTGGGCTTCGAGCTGAACCTCTCCTGTCCGAACGACACGCGCCTGGGCGGGCTCCCCTTCGCCCTCGATCCCGAGGCGCTGGCCGGCGTCGTGGCCGACGTGCGCCAGGTCACCGAGCGCCCCCTGCTGGTGAAGCTCGCCCCCAACACCCCCGACCTGTCGCCGGTGGTCCGTGCCGCCGAGGAGAGCGGCGCCGACGGCCTCACCCTGGTGAACACCCTGCCGGGGCTGGTGCTGGACCCGGTCACCGGGCAGGCCGCGCTGGGGGCGGGGGCCGGGGGCATGAGCGGTCCCGCGCTCCGGGCGGTGGGCGTGCATGCCACCTGGCGCGCCCACGGGCTGACCCGGCTTCCCCTGGTGGGGGTGGGAGGGATCGCCCGGGCCGAGGACGCGGTGCAGTACCTCCGGGCCGGGGCCTCGCTCGTGCAGGTGGGGACCGCCTCCTTCTGGGACCCCCGTTCCGCGGTCCGTGTAGCAAGCGGGTTGGAGGCCTTCGCCCGACGACACCGGGTGGAGGAGCTGGCGTCGATCCGCGGATCGGCGCAGGTGGGTCCGCCCGAGCGGAAGGCCGCGCCCTGAACGGGCGCATCCCCCCCGACAGGCGCCCCCTCGCCCCGTCCCGTCCCCGACCCTCTGCCGAACCCCCCGCACCCGAACCATGACCGAGCTCATCGTGGCCCTCGACGTCCCCTCGACGTCCGACGCCCGGACCCTGGTGCGGAACTGTGGTCCGCAGCTCGACTTCGTGAAGGTCGGGCTCGAGCTCTTCACGCGTGAAGGGCCCGAGGTGGTGCGCGTCCTGAGGGGCGAGGGGCTCAGGGTCTTCCTCGATCTGAAGCTCCACGACATCCCGAACACGGTGGCGGGCGCGGTCCACGCCGCCCGCGACCTCGACGTGGAGCTCCTCACCGTGCATGCCTCGGGGGGGCACCGGATGCTTTCCGCCGCGGCGGAGGCTGCGAGCGAGGGCGCCTTCGAGCGGGGATCCTCCGGGTTCCGGCTCCTCGCGGTGACGGTCCTGACCTCCCTCGGTGCCGGCGAGGTAGCCGAGAGCTGGGGAAGGGCCGAGGGAACCGTCGATCCCGGGGCCGAGGCGGAGCGCCTCGCCCTGCTCGCCGCCGGGGCAGGGGTCAAAGGCGTGGTCTGTTCCCCTCGCGAGGCCGCGGGCCTCCGTGATCGGATGGGCCCCGCAGCGGCCATCGTGACCCCGGGGATTCGCTTCGCCGGGGAGGAGGCCCACGACCAGACCCGCGTCGCGACCCCCGCCGCGGCGGTCCGGGCCGGCGCGAGCCACCTGGTCCTCGGGCGAGCCGTCACCGCGCATCCCGATCCCGCAGGCGCGCTGGAACGGGCCCGGGCCGAGGTCGTCGCCGCACGCGAGGCCATGTTCGGCGAAACCACCGAGGTGATCGGCAACGGGGCGGAGGCCGACCGGTGAGCGGCAGGACGCTTCCCTGGATCGCCGCCGTGGCCCTGGGCGCGGCGTTCATCCATGCGGAAGCGGTCTCCGCCAACGCGACCTCCTCCGCCGGATCCGCCTACCCCGGCGACATCACGCGCCCCGACGACCGCGCCCGATCGGGCGACCGCGCGCAGCCCGGCGACCTCGAGCATCCCGGCGACCTCGAGCAGCCCGGCGACCTCGAGCAGCCCGGCGACCTCGAGCAGGCCGCCCGCCGCTTCGCCACCGCGTGGGGCCGAGGCGACGTGGAGCAGGTCGGCGCGCTTCTCTCCGCCCGGGGGATCCGGCTCCGGCTCGAGGGCCTCGACCGGAACGCCCTCTCGGTCCGTCAGGCGAACGCCGCCCTCCGCGACTTTCTCCGCGGACTCGAGCCGGGCGAGGTACACGTGGTCCGGGCGGCGCCGGTGGCGGGAACGCCCGGTCGCGGCTTCGCGGAGCTGAGGTGGCAGACCCGGGTCTCCGGCACCTCGCATGCCGAGGTCCGTTCCCTCTTCCTCGGGCTCGTGCTCGAAGGCGGGAACTGGCGGGTGGACGAGCTTCGGCTCCTCCCTTAATCTCCGGGGCTCGTCCCAAACGCCCCGCCGCCCCCGGGTCCCCGATCCCGGCGGGCGAGGCGCTCCCCTGGTATCCATGGTTCTCCGCCTCCACAACACCCTGACCCGGCGCCTCGAGCCCTTCGAGCCCCTCCACGAGGGGCGCGCGGGGGTCTACGCCTGCGGGCCCACCATCTACGGGCACGCCCACATCGGAAACTTCCGGGCCTTCCTCTTCTACGACCTGGTGCACCGGACGCTGGAGTGGCTCGGGTACGAGGTGCGGTTCGTGATGAACTTCACCGATGTCGACGACAAGACGATCCAGGCGGCGCGTGAACGGGGCATGACGCTCGATCGCTACACCGCGCCCTACGCCGAGGCCATGCTGGAGGCCTCCGACGCGCTGGGGCTCCGGCGCGCGGACCTCTACCCGAGGGCCACCGCCTACGTGGACCACATGATCGAGCTCGTGCAGGCGCTCCTGGACCGGGGCTATGCCTACGCCACCGACGACGGCTCCGTCTGGTACGACATCTCGGCCTTCGAGTCCTACGGGAAGCTCTCGGGACGGGATCTCGAGCAGGGGAGGCAGGGAGAACGGGTCGCGGCCGACGAGTACGGCAAGGAGGACGCCCGGGACTTCGCCCTCTGGAAGGGGGTGAAGCCCGAGGACGAGGAGGTCGGCGCTGCCTGGGACGCCCCCTGGGGTCGGGGTCGGCCCGGCTGGCACCTGGAGTGCTCGGCCATGGCGATCCACGAGGTGGGTGAGACCCTCGATCTGCACCTGGGCGGAGAGGACCTGATCTTCCCCCACCACGAGGACGAGATCGCCCAGTCCGAGGGTGCCACGGGGAAGCCCTTCGCCCGCTGCTGGCTCCACGTGAAGCATCTCCGGGTCGAGGGCGAGAAGATGTCCAAGTCGGCCGGTAACTTCATCACGGTCCGGGACCTCCTGGACGAGGGGATCGACCCGGCCGCGATCCGGCACCTGCTTCTTTCGGCGCACTACCGGAGCGACCTGAACTTCACCCGCGAGGGGCTCCAGGCCTCGGCCCGCGCCGTGACCCGGCTCCTCGACTTCGAGGCCCGCCTGGAAGAGGCCCTCCGTGCGGCCGCGACGGGAACGGGGAATGGGGAGCCCGCCGCGGGTCCTGCCGGCGCCGAGACCCTCGACGCCGTCGTCTCCCGTGCGCAGGCGGCCTTCGCCGAGGCCCTCCTCGACGACCTGAACGTGGCCGGGGCGCTGGCCGCCCTCTTCGTCTTCGTGAACGAGGCGAACCGGCTCCTGGACGGTATGCCCGGTGCGCCCGGTACGACCGTGGCATCGCCGGCCTCGGTGGGCGGCCCCCCCCGGGCGGCCCTCGAGGGGGCCAGGGAGTTCCTCCACGATGTCGACCGCGTCCTGGGCCTGCTCGAAGTGGGGCGGCGGGCGCGGAGCGTCGACGGCGAGCTCGCGGCCTGGGTGGAAGAGCGGATCCGGGAACGCAAGGAGGCCCGCGCCGCGCGGAACTGGGCGCGGGCCGACGAGATCCGGGAGGAGCTCTCTGGACGGGGGATCGTGCTCGAGGATTCGGCGGGGGGAACACGCTGGAAGCGCGCCGGTGATGCCGGTTGACATGCATCGGCACCAGGAATAGAATTCAAGGCTCTGTTTTCGCTGACGTAGCTCAACTGGCAGAGCAGCCGCCTTGTAAGCGGCAGGTTGAGGGTTCGAGTCCCTCCGTCAGCTCCTTCGCCGTGTTCCCGAAAGCGGACCGCGCGTCCGGGTCGGAGGCACGGCGAACCCGTCGAAGGACGACAGGGGAAGACGGCGGGGAACGAGAAGCGGTGGGGTACCGAAGCGGTCAAACGGAGCAGACTGTAAATCTGCCGGCTCATGCCTTCGCAGGTTCGAATCCTGCCCCCACCATGGCCGCGCTGGAACCCGGCTCCGGGGAACCGGGGTCGGAAGCCTG
>JBJHBX010000143.1:0-6877 GCA_050485725.1 Gemmatimonadales bacterium
GCTGCGGACCGGTGGAAGCGCACCCGGTCGATCCCGCCCCCGCCCCGGAGTCCCGCCGGTCTTCGGTCCACGGGACGCGGGTCGGAGGCCCCCCCCGGCGGCAGGGCGCCGAACCAGCTCCGGACCGAGTCCCTGACGGCCTCCAGGTCGGCGAGGAGGCGGGCCTCGTCGGGGCCGCAACCGGGGTCGCAGCGGAGCTCGAACCGGGCGTCCGCGGCCCCGCTCCCTCCGCATCCCCCGAGCACGGCGAGAAGCCCCGCCGAGAGCGCCCCGCAGAGGGCCGCGCGTCGCCGGGTCATCCGGGCTCCTCGAGCACGATCCGGCTCAGCTCCCTTCCCATGCGGTCCCGGACCCTGAGCACCAGGAGGACCGCCACAGCCGCGAGCCCCGCGGCGAGCCCCCACCAGAGTCCCGCCGCGCCCCAGCCCAGGCCGAAACCGAAGAGGAGCGAGAGGGGGATCCCGAGCACCCAGAAGCCCAGGATGTTGATCCACATGGGGCCCCGCGTGTCGCCGACCCCCCGGAGCACCCCGGCGGCCACCGCCTGCACGCCGTCGAAGACCTGGAAGACCCCGGCAATGGGAAGGAGGACCACGACGACCGAGAGAACCCCGGGGTCGTCCGTATAGAGCCGTCCGAAGAAGCCGGGCACGAGCAGGAAGAGCGCGGCCGTGGCGCACATGAAGCCCACCCCGAGAATCAGCGAGGCGCCCGCCGCGCGCCGCGCCCCGTCGGGGTCGGTCCGTCCGACCTCCTGCCCCACGCGGACCGCGGCGGCGGCGGCGATCCCCACCGGCACCATGAAGGTGAAGGCCGCGAGGTTGAGCGCGACCTGGTGCGCCGCCATCGTCGTGGTCCCGACCCAGCCCATGAAGATCCCGATCAGCGCGAAGGCCCCGAACTCGAGCTGGAACTGGGCCCCGATGGGGGCGCCAAGGCGAACCATGCGTCCCATCGGGCCCGCCGAGAGCACCCGGGGCCGGATCGGGAGGAAGTACCGGCCCAGGAGACGCCAGCTCACCGCGAGGAGCATGATGGCCATGGCCCAGCGCGCGATGGAGGAGCCCATGGCCGACCCCACCGCGCCGAGGCGGGGTGCGCCGAGGTTCCCCCAGATCAGCATCCAGTTCAGGAAGCCGTTCAGGAGGTTCGCAGCCAGCGTGGTCCAGAGGATCGGGGCCACCCGCGCCATGCCCTGGAGCGTCTGCCGGACCACGATGAACCAGTAGAAGGGGAGCGTTCCGGGTATGGACCAGAAGGCGTATCCCGCGGCCACCGGGATCACCTCTTCAGGCTGGCGCGCCCAGTGGAAGAGGGGACTCGCGGGCAGCAGGAGCACCCCCACCGCAACACCGAGCACCGTCGCCAGCACGACCCCGCGCTGGAGGGCCAGCGCCGCCCCCTCCCGGTCCCCCGCCCCGACCGCCTGCGAGACCAGGGGGTCGAGGGCCATCAGCACCCCCATGCCGAAGACCGCCACGACGAAGAAGTACAGGTTCCCGAGGGCCACCGCCGCCAGGTCGACGGCCGAGACCCGCCCCACCATCAGCGTGTCCACGACCCCCATGGCCATCAAACCGACCTGGACCAGCGCCACGGGAACGGCGAGCCGGACGACTGCGGACACGTCGGTGCGGGTGGGTCGGAGGACGACCCGGAAGGAGACCCGGGAGGGGGCGTTCATCGGCGGTGGGAGGGGCCCCGTGCGGGCGCGCGGAGCGGTGGTCGAGGCGAAGGCGCCCGGAAGCTAACGCGCTTCCCCCATCCTGGCCGCATCCCCGGGAGAGAGCGGCCGCCGTCCCGCGAAGCCCGCGTCCAGCTCGTGCCAGCTCTCGACGACCGGCTCCCCGCGTCGCCAGCAGAGGAAGATCCAGCGGCCGTCCAGCGTGGTCGGAAAGTCGATGAGGCCGTGCTCGAGCCCCCCAGGAGGAAACCGCACGTGGAGCGGCTCGAGCCGTTCGTGGAGCACCGCCTCGATCCGGTGGATCGCATCGCGCACGGCAGACCGCTCCGCAAGGAACTCGGCCCGGTCGGGGTTGGCGAGGTCGGCGAGCCGCGCCCCCCAGATCACGTCGAGAATCTGGATCCTTCCCAGGTGCCCCTCGAGCTCCGCGCGGTGCCCGTCCAGCTCCGCGAAGATCCCCTCCAGCTCAGGGATCAGCGCGTTCGCCTCGGGAACGGTGAAGCTCCTCGGGAAGAGGCCGGAGTCGGTCATGGTCTCCCTGCGGCGCGTGCCGGCGAGAGGGGTCAGCGCCCCGCGGCGGCGCCGTGAATCGCGTTGAAGAAGAGCTTGTACGTGCCGGTGGGCTGGGCCCGGAACTGCGGGCGGAAGCCGATCAGCACCGCGGCCCCGGAGCCCACCGGCGCCCGCACCACCGCGGCGTGCCCGGCAAGGTATGCATCTCCCCCCAGCTCCCAGCCGCTCATCAGCAGGTCGGTCTCCGCGTAGCGTGCCACGACCTCGGCGGCGCGGCTGTCCATTACCTCGAACCCCCGCGAGCCCTGGAAGAAGGACGCCCCTTCCTCGGGCATTCCGAAGGCCACCGGGTGATCCACGTCGAAGCGGGTGCGGAGGAGGGATCCTGGAATGAAGAAGCGGCTGTTCGGGATCCCCGCCGTCACGTTCCGGACCGAGAGCCCGAGGAGCTCGATGGCGAAGTCCGAGGCGCCGTCGAAGGCCACGAGGGTCCCCCCGGCATCGACCCAGCGCCGGAGGTTCTCCATTCCCGCCTCGCCCACGCCCCCGGTGAATTCCGGCGGGCGGCTTCCCGACGCCGCCCCGCTCCGGATCGAGCCCGCCCCCTGGTCGGCGAAGAGGATCACGTCGTAGCCCGAGAGGTCTCCCTGGATGTCCGCGTTCCGGAGCGTGTCCACGGCGAAATCGAACTCCCGGAGCACGAAGCGGGTCCACCCTTCGTCCATGTTGGCGGTCCAGGGCATGTAGAGCCCCAGGCGTGGGCGTGCGAGGCGCTCCACCTCGCCGGCGGGCGCCGACCCGAGCGCGGCGGGGCGCAGGCCGAGTTCCTCCGAGAGGTCGCGGATCCGGTCGGCGGTGGCCGCGCCCCCCTTCTCGACCAGGAAGGCCCCGGGGGCGCCGAGGGCGCCGAGCTCCGGGGTCTCGCCGAGTGCCCGGTGGACCCTGGCCCCCTCGGCCAGCAGCCGGTTCACCGCGATCCTTGAGTCGTTCCGGGTCGAGGGGAGCGCCCAGCCCCAGTCCGCGTCGACGAAGCGCGCCGCCGGGGGCGGGACCTCGTCCACCGCCTCGACCCGGGCCTCGAAGGGCGCGTCGATCCGGTCCACCTCGACCCCCATGGCCATCGAGATCGTCCACCCCGAGAGGCCGCCGTACGGGGGCTGCGGGGGGCCTCCCGGGTACTGCTCGCGGTTCGGATGCTCGTGGGGCTCCAGGAGGTCCATGAGGTGGGCGCGGAAGGCCTGGCCGGCATAGGCCACGTAGCTCCCGGCCGGATAGCTCCGCTCACCTGCCTGGAAGGGGGCGGTGGCCCGGTGGACCTCGACCCCGCCGCGCCTGAGCACGTTCAGGAGCTCCACCGCCTCGCCGGCGTCCCGCTGCGCCTCAAGGTCGACCACGTAGGCGAAGGGGCCGCCGGCGGTTCCGGCCTCGATCTGCCAGCTCCCCATGCGCCACTTGTTCAGGAGCCAGTCCTCGCGGAGCCTCGACCCGATGTCGAGGGCGCCCAGGGAGGTCTCGAAGTGGTACGCAACCGCATCGGCCAGCGTGGCCCAGCCCCCCTGCCACGGGTTCGCGTAGTAGACCGAGGGCTCGACGGCGGAGATCCGGTGGGCACCCGTCCCGAAGTCCCGGGGAAGCTCCGCCGGGTCGTGGTAGCGGGGGGTGGCCGAGGCATGCCCCACCTCGGAGAGGAGCCCGACCATGTTGTGGAAGTAGGGGGCGGTGCGCATTCCGCCGTTCCACCACATCGTGAAGGTCATGCGCGACACCACGCCGGGCATCCGCCGTTCCTCGAGCCGCTTCGCCATGTGCTCGCCCACCATGTTCACCCCCCGCACCACGAGGGGCGGAATGTGGGGGTTCACCGGGTCGGCGAAGGGGGGAATGAAGATGCGGGCCGGGAAGGGCGCGGTCTGGTGGTGGTTGAAGACGATCTGCGGATACCAGGTCTCGTAGAGCTGCCTCGCCACTGCCTGGCTCTCGGCCTGCCGGAACATGAACCAGTCGCGGTTGATGTCGTGCCCCACGTACTCGTGGTAGACCTCGGGGGGGGAGGTGGTCTCCCACTCGGTGCCCAGGTTCCTCCGGTACCAGTTCACGACCACCTCGTGGCCGTCGGGGTTCATCTGGGGCATCAGGAGCAGGATCACGTCGTCGCGGATCCGGCGGGTCTCCTCGGATTCGTCTGTGGCCATGTACCAGGCCAGGAGGGGGCCGTGCTGGGCGTGCGCCACCTCGGTCGAGTGGAGGCCGTTGTCGATCCAGACGATCGCCTTCCCCTCGGCGGCCAGGGCGCGGGCCTCGTCCTCGTCCACGCCGTGGGCGCGGGCGAGCCGCTCGGAAATCTCCCGCCACCGGTCCAGTCGGGCCAGGTTCTCCTCCGAACTGATGAAGAGGAGATGCATGGCGTTCCCGCGGAAGGTCCGGCCGATCTCGATCCGCTGCACCCGCGGGCTCGCTGCGGCAAGCTGCGCGTAGTAGTCCTCGAGCTGCCCCAGGTCGGCGAGTTCGTAGTCGTCGCCGGGGTGGAAGCCGAAGACATGCGCCGGGTGGGGGATGCCTCCGGGGACCGGTTCCGGAGCCGGTGCCAGCGCCGGGGTGGCCGAGCGGGGCACCGCGCTCTCGCCGACCTGGGGACGCTCGACCTGCTGGGACGCGACCGCCGCCGGAAGGAGGAGGAGCGCCGCCAGGAGGGCGGGGACGAGGCGAGCGGTCCGGGTGTGCGCGACCGCCGGGAAGAGGGTACGAAACACGTGCATGCCTCCGGGAAGGGCTCGGGTCCGGGTCCGGGTTGAGGGGAACGCTGGCACGATAGACCCGGGGGGCGGGGGCGTCAAACCGCCGCGCGCGGCCCCCCCCGGATCCGGCCGCCGGGGTGAAGGGTAGCCCCGAACATGTCCGCTTCCGTCCGCTCCACCCGACCCCGCCGGGCCGCCGCCGCGCGGCGACCATCCGGCGCCACCTCGTCCGCGCCCCCTGCCGGCGGCCCCGCGCCGAGCGCCCGGGTCGAGGTGCGCAACACCCGTCTTCGCGACCTCCCCGAGCTGCTCCGCCTCTCCCGGACCATCTATGGCGAGCGCGGATCGTGGAAGCCGGGCGAGCTCAGGCTGCACCAGCAGGTCTTCCCCGAGGGGCAGTTCGTGGCCTTCGATCCTCGAAACGGTCGGATCCTCGGCATGGCGGTTTCGCTGGTGGTGGAAATGGACCGGTTCCCCTTCGACGTGCCCTGGCGGGTCGTTACGGACCGGGGTCGGCTCTCGACGCACGCGCCCCATGGCGACACGCTCTACGCGGCGGGTGTGGCCGTCGACCCCGCCGCCCGCGGGCGCGGAATCGGCTCGGCGCTCTACGCCGCCCGCGCGTCGCTCCTCGGGGAGCTGGGGCTCGAGCGGATCCGGGCGGGGGCCAGGATCCCCGGGTACGGGGCGGTGGCCGACCACATGACCCCGGAGGCCTATGTCGAGGAGGTGGTCCGGGGGATGCGACGAGATCCGACCCTCTCCTTCCAGCTCGCGCAGGGCTTCCAGTACCTGGGCATCGCACGGGAGTACCTCCGGACCGACCGGGCGAGCCGGGGGTTCGCCGCGATCGTGGAGTGGCGACCGCCCGCCGCGGGGCAGTAGGTTCCCCGGGAGCGGGGTGGATCCGCACCCCGTGCCAGACCTCCGTCGAACTCCCCGGACCGGACCTCGCGCCCATGCCCCTGCCCTTCGTTCGTGCGACCTCCGCCGCGCCCCGGCGGCACCGCCCTGCCACCCCGATCGTCTGCCCCCTCCTCGTCATCCTCGCGCTCGCGATGGCGGCCGGCCACCCGGAACGGCTCCAGGCCCAGGCCGCCGGCGTCTCGGGGGGGATCGACCCCCGGATCGAGGCGATCCTCGCCGAGATCGACGCCGACCGTCTTCGGGCGAGCATCGATGCCCTCGTCTCGTTCGGCACCCGGAACACCCTTTCGTCGACCGAGCTTCCCGACTGGGGGATCGGCGCCGCCCGCCAGTGGATCCACGACGAGATGGCTTCCTACTCGGGCCGGCTCCAGGTGTCCTTCGATGCCTACCCGGTCGGTCCTGAAGACGCCGCCCGGGTCCAGCGCCCCACCGACCTCCGGAACGTGAAGGCGGTGCTGCCCGGCCGAACGGCGCGCCGGATCTACGTGAGCGGCCACTTCGACTCGCTGGCGCTCGGCGAGAACGACGGCGGCGTGACCCCGCCCACCGACGACCCCTTCGACCGCTATGCCCCCGGCGCGAACGACGACGGAAGCGGCACGGTGCTGACGATGGAGCTCGCCCGGGTCTTCGCGCAGAGCGGCCTCGAGTTCGATGCCACCCTGGTCTTCATTGCCTTCGCCGGCGAGGAGCAGGGGCTCGTGGGCGCGGCTCGGCATGCGGCCCGCATGCGGGAGGAGGGGGTCGAGATCACCGCGGTGTTCAACAACGACATCATCGGAAACAGCGTGGGCGGAAACGGCATCGTCGACGCCCGCACCGTGCGGGTCTTCTCGGAGGGGCCCGAGGATTCGCTGTCGAGGCAGCTGGCCCGCTACATCCGGCGCACCAGCCAGCCCTACGTGCCGGGGCACGAGATCCGGCTGATCGCCCGCGAGGACCGCTTCGGCCGCGGAGGCGACCACACCCCCTTCAACCGGCAGGGCTACGCGGCGGTGCGCTTCACCGAGTCACG
>JBJHBX010000144.1:0-6846 GCA_050485725.1 Gemmatimonadales bacterium
ACAAGGCTCGTGCCGGGCGAGGCTTCAAGCTCCACCACCAGTTCGCCCTGCGAGAGTTCCGGAACGAGCGAAACCCCGATGCGCGGCAGGAGGAGGGCTCCACCTCCGAGGAAGAGGAGTGCGACCACGATCACGACGATGGGTCGCCGGATCGAAGCGGTCAGAATCCCCGGGTATGTCCCCTCGACCCGGCGGTAAAGGCCATCGAACCCGTCGAAGAAGGCATCGATGAGTCTCCCGGGCCCCTTCCCGGCGCGCGTTCCGGCTCGCATCACGCCCCCGGTCCCGCGGGCCAGTGCCTCGCCGACCCGGCCCGAGACCGTCCGGGTGTTCAGCGATGCCCGCTCACCCGTTCGGGCCTTCACCCCCTGACCCCGACCCGCCAGCATGGGGATGAGGGTCAGCGAGACGACCAGCGACGCGAGAAGGGCGAAGGACACGGTCCAGGCCTGGTCACCGAAGAGCTGCCCGGCGATCCCCTCGACGAAGACGATGGGGAGGAAGACGGCCACCGTGGTCAGCGTCGAGGCGATGACCGCGCGGCCGACGATGGACGTTCCTTCCCGGGCTGCCTCGGCGGGGGAGCGTCCCCGGTCCCGCTCCCGCGCCACCGACTCGAGCACCACGATGGCGCTGTCCACGAGCATCCCGATCCCGAGGGCGAGGCCACCCAGCGACATGATGTTCAGCGTGATGTCGCGGGAGAACATCAGGACGAAGGTGGCCACCACCGAAATGGGAATGGCGGTGGCCACGATCAGCGTGGTGGGAAAGTGACGGAGGAAGAGGAGGAGCACGAGCATGGCGAAGATCCCTCCGAAGAGGGCCGCCTGCCCCACATCGCCCACCGCGCGCTCGATGAAGGTGGCCTGATCGCTGATGAGGGTGGTCCGCACTCCCGGCGGGAGATCGGACTGCAGGGCCTCGATCCGTTCCCGGACCACCCGGGACAGCGCCACGATGTTCGACGTGGATTCCCGCAGGACGGAGATCTCGACGGCCTCGCGGCCATCGACGAGAGAGACCGTCTCCCGCTCCTGCGCCTCGCGCCTCACCTGTGCCACGTCGGAGAGGAGGATGGGCTGCCCGCCGGCCGTTCCCACGACGACCCTGAGCATTTCGTCGACGTCGGTGAACTCGTTCACCGTGCGGACCACGTACTGGGCGTCCCCTTCCTCCAGGATCCCGCCGGCGAGGTTGATGTTCTCGGCTTCGAGCCGGCGAGCCACCTGGGAGAAGGGAATCCCGAGCTGCGCCAGGCGCCCCTCGTCCACCTCGACGAGGATCTCCTCGATGAGCCCGCCGGTCACGCGGACCGCGGCCACCCCCTCGATGCCCTCCAGCGCACGGCGGACCTGTTCCTCGGCCAGCCACCGGAGCGCGATGAGGTCCATGCGGTCGGCGGCGATGCGCGGGTCAAGCGTCCGTTCCGCCACGAGGGCAAACCGGAGCACGGGCTCGGAGGCGGGATCGTAGCGGGCGATGGTAGGACGCCCGGCCGCCGGCGGAAGGTTGATCAGGTCCAGCCGCTCCCGGATGTCGAGGGCGGCGAAGTCCATGTCCGTGCCCCAGCGGAACTGGATCGTGATGTCGGAACGACCCGGCCGGGACCGGGAGGTCACCTGCTGGACCCCCTGCACCACCGAGATCCCCTCCTCGACGGGACGGGAAATCAGGTTCTCGATCTCGCGAGGTCCGACCCCCGGGTAGTCCGTTTCGATGGAGATCGTCGGAAAGGAGAGGTCCGGGAGGAGATCGACCTGGAGCCGCTGGAAGGATACGAACCCGAAGACGAGGACGGCGATGAACGCCATCGAGACCGCGACAGGCCTCGCGACCGAGAAGTCGACGACCTTCACGGAGCGGCGCCCCCGGTCACGGGCTGGCCGTCGCGCTGCATGACCCGGACGGCGGCCATCGGGCGAAGGTTGTCCTGGCCCACGACGACCACCGTGTCTCCGGGCTGGAGACCCGAGCGGATTTCCACCCGGTCACCCCGCGAGTATCCCAGCTCCACCTCTCGCTCAATCGCCACGTCCTCCTGGACGATGAAGACCCTGGGGGCTGCGCCGTCGACCAGGACCGCGGTCCTGGGGAGGGTGATCCGTTCGGCGAGCGTCTCCGTGACCACATCCACGTTGACGAATTGCCCCGGGCGAAGGGCGACCTCGCCGGCGTTGGCCGCCACGGAAATCGTGACCTGGACCGTGCCGCTTCCGGGGTCCACCACCGGGCGGATCCGCTCGACGCGCCCGGTTGCCACCGGCTGGGCCCCCTCCTGAAGGATGATTCGGGCCGCCTGGCCCACGACCACCCGTGGCGCATCCCGCTCGGGAATGGCGATCTGGGCCTCGAGGTGGTCCAGATCGGCGAGGCCGAACGCCGGTGCCGCCGTCGTGACCTGCTGGCCCCGCTCCAGGTATCGGTGGGTGACCGTGCCAGCGAAGGGTGCGCGCACCACCGCGTTCTCGACCCGAAGGCGCGCGAGTCCCACATCGGCCTCGGCCACCCGGGCTTCCGAGGCCAGCCGCTCCACTTCCTGTTCGGAGATCAGCTCCATCGCAGCCAGGGCACGGGCACGCTCCACCGCGTCAAGCGCCGATCTGGCCCGTGCCTCCGACTGTTCGGCCTGGAGGCGCCACTCCGCGTCATCGAGGCGGGCGAGCGCCTGGCCCGCAGTGACCCGGGTGCCCTCTTCGACGAGGATCTCGGCGATGATCCCGCCCTGCTTGGGCAGCACATCGACCTGCTCTCTTGCCCGGAGGTTCGTGGAGGCGCGCAGCGTGACCTGGAGGTCACCTGGCTGGACGACCTGGACCGATACCGGCGTGGCACGGCCGGAGGCGCCGCCCGCCATCGCCCCCGGCCCGCCGGGGGGACCGCCGGGAGCGGAGGCCATGGCTTCGCCACTGCTGTCTCCGCCCCCGCAGCCGCCGAGGAGGAGCGACCCCGCTCCCGCCGTGGCGGTCACCAGGAGCACGTGGCTCCATCTTCCGACCCATCCCGTCCGTCGACCCATCTCCATGTCCTCTATGTTGGCAGGGATCCGCGGAAGCGCATCGCATCCGAAGAACCCGGTGATTCGTTCAGGGGCGAATCGTTCCGCCCACCAGGGATTCGAGCGCCGCGACGGCCTTCTGGAAATCGTAGCGCGCGTTGATCTCGTCTCTCTCCGCCTGCGAGAGATTCGTCTGGGCATCGGCCACCTCGATGGACGAGGCGAGGCCGAGGCGGAAGCGCTCCAGCGCGAGTCGGAGTTCCTCGGCCGACGTGGCGCGGATCCGCTCCTGGAGCTGCACGACCTGGCGGGAAGTCTCGACGGCCTGCACCGCAGTGGCCACCTCGGTCCGGAGGCGGAGCTCCTCCGAGCGGAGCTGCTCCTCCGCGTTCGACACCTCGAGCTGGGCCTGCTCGACCGCCCGACGCCTCTGACCCGCCGTGAAGACCGGAATCGACAGCTGCATCGAAAGGTTCAGCGGCTGACGGCGATAGTCGAACGGGTACCCTGCGTTCTGGGCCTCGATGGTGGACCGGATCCCCGCCTCCACCTCGGGGAGCGCAGGGTTCAGCGCCGCGCAGTCCCGCGGGGGGTCGCCGAGAAGCCCGCGGATCCGGTTGTCCTGCAGGCAGCCTTCGAACCGGTTCCGCTGCGAGGTCAGTTCCTGGGAGACCAGGGGGTCCAGGTCGCCGGCCACGAAGACCGAGCCGGACACACCCGCGGAGAGCGAGAGGTTCGGAAGGAAGGCCGAGCGGGCCGACCGGACGCTGACGCGCGAGGCCTCGGTGGACAGCCGCGTGGCACGAAGGACGGGGTTCGCTTCGAGCGCCCTCGAGACCAGGTCGCTCGTGTCGAGGGAAGGGAGCGCGTCGTCGAATTCGGTGGTGAGGCGAACACCTTCGTCGAGTTCGACGCCGAGGACCCGTGCCAGGACGAGCCGCGCGTTGCGGGCCTGGTTCCGGGTCTGGATCAGCTGGACCTCGGCCTGCCCCTCCTGGACCTCGGCCCGCCGGATGTCCAGCGGCGTCGCGGCACCCACCTCGACCTGGGCCGTGGCCTGCCTCACGGTGAGCCTCGTCCGTTCGAGCGCGGTTTCGGCCTGCGTGACCTGGGCGTCGGCCTGGAGGACCGAGAGATAGGCATCGGTCACCTCGGCCCGCAGCGCATTCGCAGCCCCCCGGACGCGGGCCTCGGCGGCTTCGGCCTCGGTCCGGGCCTGCCCCGGCCGCAGCAGCTGGGCGCCGTTCATCGAATACGACACGTTCATCGAATACGACGAGGAGTAGTACTGGGGCTGAACGCCAAGAATGACCGATCCGGCCCGGCGCTCCCCGGAGGCCTGATAGCCGTAGGAGTTCGAGAGGTTCATCGTGGGAAGGAAGTCGCCGCGGGCGGCTCTCAGCTGTCGGTCCGCCGTCTCCAGCTGGGACGACTGGATCCGGAAATCCGGATTGTTCCGCTCCGCGAGCCCCAGAGCTTCCTCGAGTGAAAGCCCCGGGATGGACCCGCCGGTGTCCTGGGCCCCGAGCGCCGGCGGCGCCAGGAGCGGGAAGGCGGCCGCGACCGCCGCGGTCCCGAGGAACGCCCTGAGCTTGAGTGTGGCCCCGAAGGACCCTCGAACCACTGCCTTGAACACGCCTGGACCTCTCTACCGGTTCGACCGGGTGCAGAACATGAATGAAACACGGCCCGGCCTGACCTCGGGGAGCCGCGGATCACCGTCGGGTATCTCCATTCCTGCCTCGTTCGGAAGACACGCGGGGTGATGAAAGCGTTAGCCTTGCAGACACGGGGGCGCGGCCGGAACGGCGCTCGAAAGCGACGCCACGCCGGAGGGGAGTCGCGGGCCGTTACCCCAGCCCTTGCGCCGAGGTCCCCGGGCTTTCCGGCTCCGATTCGGGAACCCTGGAGCGAACCTCCTGGTATGGGGCCGATGCTCGGTCTCGTGCTGGTCGACTTCGATGACACGCTGGTGGACACCGGCCCGCGCTTCCGCGCCCGCCGCGACACCCTCTTCGACTTCCTGGAAGGGCTGGGGTTTCCTCGCGCCGAAGCCAAGCATGCCCATCACGAGGTCGTCGACCGCGAACTTCTCGACCTGATGGGATTCGGACCCTTCCGGCTCGGCGCCTCCTTCCGCGACACCTACCTTCGTCTGTCCGCCCGGGCCGGCCTCCCGCCGGATCCCCGTCTCGCGCGCGAGGCCGAGGCGCTGGCCGAGGGGATCGAGGGCCCGCCGCCCCCGCTACCGGGCGCCATGGACGCGCTCCGGGAGCTGGTTCGCCACCACCCGGTCGTCCTCTACACGCAGTCCCACTTTCCTGACTACCAGATGCGCTGCGTGGAAGCGTCAGGCGTCCTCGAGATCCTTCCCCCGACGCGGATCCGGATCACCCCGACCAAGGACGCGGCCGCCTATCGCGCGGCGGCACGCTACGGCGGTCTTGCCGATCCGACCCGGTCCCTGATGATCGGCAACTCCATCCGGAGCGACGTGAACCCGGCGCTGGCGGCAGGGGCGTCCGCGATCTGGGTGGACGGCGGAGAGGCCTGGCACCACGACCTGGCGGAACCGCTGCACGACCGATTCCGTCGCGTTCCGTCCTTCGCGCGGGCGGTGGAGGGTGTCCTGTCCGGTCCCTGAGCCGCCGGATCCCGCACCCGTCAGCCGAAACCCGGGGGCCGGCGAAGGTGGTGACCCGTCGACCGCTGCCACGCCCCTGCCACCCGGAGCGCCTCGGCCTCTCCGTGGAGCCGCCCGATGAACGAGATCGAGACCGGGGTGCCGTCGGCCCGGAACCCGCTGGGCACGACCACGGCCGGGTGGCCGGTCAGGTTGGTGGCGAGCAGCAGGTCCTGGGCGAACGAGGGCGCGAAGATGACGTCGACGTCGGCGAGGGCCCGGTCCATCTGGTGCATCAGCAGGGTGCGGACCCGGTTCGCCTGGATGTACTCCACGGCCGGGATGAAGCGCGCCGTGCGAAAGGTGTTCGGCCAGGCCCCCTGACCCTGCGACACGAGGAGCCCGTCCCTCCCCGAGGTCGTCAGCTCGTCGAAGGCGGCCGCGGCCTCGGCGGTCAGAATCGTCCGGAGGGCGTTCAGCGGCAGCTCCGAGGGAAGTCGGGTCGGAAGCGGCTGAACCCCAAGCGAGCGGAGCGCGGCGAGCGCCGCACGGTCCAGGGCCCGGTCCTCCGCATCCCCTTCGAACGCTTCCGGCAGGTAACCGATCCGGAGGCCATCGAGCTCCGCACCCCTGCCATCCCATTCGAACCGCGCCTCGTGAACCGTCGGATCGAGGCCGTCGGGGCCCGCGATCGCCGCGTGAACGAGGGCGGCATCTTCCACGTGGCGGACCAGGGGGCCGAGCTTGTCCATGGACCACGAGAGGGCCATGGCGCCATGACGGCTCACCGTACCGAAACCGGGCCGCAGCCCCGTGACGCCACAGCGGGATGCGGGGGAGACGATCGAGCCCAGCGTCTCTGAACCTATGGCGAAGGGGAGGAGCCCCGCCGCGACGGCGGCAGCGGAGCCGGCCGAGGATCCGCTCGACCCCTGCTCCAGGTTCCAGGGGTTCCGGGTCCGTCCGCCGAACCAGACGTCGCCCTGTGCGAGCGCGCCCAGCGTCAGCTTGGCCACGAGAACCGCGCCCGCCTCGTCGAGCCTGCGCACGACCGTGGCATCTTCCTCGATCACCTGGTCGCGATAGGGCATGGCCCCCCAGGTGGTCGGGGCCCCGGCCACCGCGAGAAGGTCCTTGGCGCCCCACGGAATCCCGTGGAGGGGACCGCGGTCGATACCTTCCTGGAGCTCTGAATCGGCCCGTTCCGCTGCCGCCATCGCGCGCG